>DATGDX010000457.1:0-1598 GCA_035310665.1 Mycobacteriales bacterium
GCGAGCGGGGCGGCGAGCACCCCGCCGACGAGCATGCCGAGCACGGTGATGGCGGAGATGCCCTGTCCGCGTAGGCCGATGACGAAGCCGACGCTGGCCGCGGCGGCGACGAGGAACTCGCTGGTGTCGACCGAGCCGACGACCTGGCGGGGCGCGACGCGGCCCACCGACAGCAGGGTCGACGTGGACACCGGCCCCCACCCGCCGCCTCCGGTGGCGTCGATGAAGCCGGCGGTCAGCCCGAGCGGGGCGAGGAACCGCCGCCGGTGCGGGGAGGTGCTCGCCACCCGCACTCGGGGAGCGCGCAGGGAGAAGCGCACCAGGATGTACGCCCCGAGCAGCAGGAGAACCGACGCGGTCCAGGGCACCGCGACCTCGGTGGAGATCGACGACAGGGCGGTGGCGCCGAGGAAGGCGCCGACGGCGCCGGGCACGCCGAGGCGCCCGACCAGCCGCCAGTCGACGTTGCGGAAGCGCCAGTGCGCGGCCCCGGAGGCGAGCGAGGTGCCGAGCTCGGCCAGGTGCACCGACGCCGACGCGAGCGCCGGGGTGAGCCCGTTGACGAGCAGCAGGGTGGAGGCGGTCACCCCGAACGCCATGCCGAGGGCGCCGTCGACGAGCTGGGCGCCGAAGCCGACGATGGCGAAGGCGAGCAGGTTCTGCACGGGTCGTCCTCCGGGACGGTCGGGAACGGGGACAAGGCACAGCAAGAGGTGGGCTAGCCAGGACCCGGCGTTCGCGACGGTGAAACCGCCGCCCGGGAGGGCGACGCGCGGGCGTGAAAGGCCGTGCCCGCCACGACCGCGCAGGCCCACCCGCGTTTACGTAGCAGCCCATATGGACGGGGCATTTGAAAGACTCGGTACTCGTCTTGCGGGCGGTCGTTTCGCGAGACACAGTGGGCTGAGCCTCGACCATCCAGACGGGAGCGATGTACCCGTCGCGGAGGCCAAACAGCCACGGTAACTGCGGCGGGCAACTGCCTAGCTGGGTCCTACTCGCAGCTCCGGTTCTTTGAACCCGATGACCGATCCGAGAGACACGCCATAACCTGGTTAGCGAATGGTGGTGGCGCTTTGACAGGCTCACCCGCGTTATTCCTCGGAATTGCGTTCGCTGGACCCATTGGCCATCTCGATGACGACCTCGTCCATCGCGCCGAGGAAGTGCCCGCTGTGGGTGGGTCCTCGATAGGCGCCGAGCACGAGATCCTCGCTGTTAGCGATCTCTCCGATCGTGGTCTCCTCGCTCGCCACCGGTTGTCCGTCGACTGTCAACGCGATCGACGTAGCGGTCTTGGTGCAGGTGACCTGATGCCAGTTGCCGTCGGCGAGGTCCGGACCCCCGGTGACTTGTTGCGAACCTTCGGTTCCGGCGAAGCCGCAGCTGGCACGCCCATCCGGCTGGTACTCGACCTTATAGTAACCGGGCGATTCGGCGGCGTAGCCTTTCTTGACCAGGTCCCAGTCTGGCGTCTCGGGCTTGTCGCTAGTCTTGATCCACAAGCTAATGCGGACATCGCGGGCACCGGGATCAAGCGTGTCCGCTGACGGGACGAGGGCGTAGCTGGACTCGCCGTCGAATCCGTAGGCACGGCC
>DATGDX010000458.1:0-2375 GCA_035310665.1 Mycobacteriales bacterium
AGCCAGGCCGTCCGGTGGTCGACCCCCGAGGCCTACGACACCCCCGGCGCGCCGCCGAACGGCGCCGACTTCGTCCGCCTGCGCGACGCCCGCGGGCGGTTTCTCACCGCCGACGATCTGCGGACGCTCGGATTCCACGGCCCTCGGACGCTGCCCGCGGCGCCCGTCGAGTGGACGGTCGACGGTCACCCCCCGGGCCGCGGGCGCAACCCGGCGCTGTACTCGGGCACCGGGAACGCGCTCGACCGCTCGATCGTGCGCCCCGTCGCGGTGCCCGCGGGACACCCGACGCTCAGTGTCGAGACGAAGTGGAGCACCGAGGCCCGCTTCGACTCCGGGTTCGTCCAGATCTCCACAGACGGCGGGAAGACCTACACCAGCCTCGGCAACGCCGACACCACCACCGACCTCGACCCCAGCGCCGACCCCGCGCTGAAGGAGAACGTGCCCGGGTTCAACGGGGAGGGCGGCTGGACGACCGAGGCGTTCGACCTGTCCCGGTACGCCGGTCGCAGCGTCCTGCTCGCCTTCCGCTACATCTCCGACGCCAACACCAACGGTCGCGGATGGTGGATCGACAACGTGAAGGTGAACGACACGGTGGTCTCCGACGGCAGCTCGCTGTCCGGGTGGCGGACCCGGACGCAGGTCCGGCCGACGCCGGTCGCCGGGTTCACCGTTCAGCTGGTGGCGATCCGCGCGGACGGGTCGCGCGTGTGGGTCAGTGAGCTTCCGCTGACCAGCGCGTTCACCGGGACGTTCGGCACCCGACAGCTGCGCCGCCGGCTCGGCGGGTCGGCCGGCCTGGTCGGCGCGCTGGTGACGTACGACGACCAGCGCGAGCGGACCACGCAGTACGCGCGCTACACGCTCACGGCGAACGGCGTCGTGCAGCCCGGCGGGTGACCGCAGGCAAGCCGACATGCTCGCCGGATGGTGGACGAGCGAGACCTCCCCGACGTCTTGCGCCGACAGTGCGAGCGCATCGCGGTGGCGACGAGCTCGCTGGACTTGTCGCGCTGAGCCGAGTGGCCGGCTGCCTTCCGCGCTGGCTGTGACCGTCGACGCCCTGATGGGCCTGCTCCGCGCTCGAGCGCCCGCTCGGCTCGCGGCCGCCCGTGCTTTGCCCGCTGAGGAGTTCGTAGACGTCGCCGCCGGCCGCGCTGCCGCCCCCGCCGCGCTGGCGCCCGTGATGCCCTTGATGTCGTGACTCGACCGCAGGCGCGGCCTGACCCCGAGGAGTTTCGAATGCATCTGGGCGGTCTTCCGCGGTCGCCGGTGGTGGCGCGCACCGTCGACGTCGACGGACCCGTGGGCTACCTGGACTTCGGCGGCGGGGCTCAGGCACCGGTGCTGCTCTGCCTGCACGGGTTGGGCGGCTCGGCCCTCAACTGGATGGTGGTCGCTCCCCTGCTTGCGGGGAGCCACCGCCTGATCGCGCTGGACTTCGCAGGGCACGGCCGCAGCCGGGCCCCGGGCACGCGCGGCATCGGCCGCGAACGCGCGGCAGTCGAGGACGACCTGCGGCTGATCGCGGCGCTCGTCGACCTCGCCGGGGGACGCGTCGTGCTGGCTGGTCACTCCATGGGCGGTGTCCTCGGCCTCCTGTACGCGCGGAGGTTCCCGCACGCGGTCAGCCGGCTGGTCCTCGTGAGCCCCGTGGTCAGCCGCCCCACGTGGCCGATCGACCCCGTCCTCGCGCTGAAGCTGGCGACGCTGCGCTTTCCCGGGGTGCGCCGAGTCGTGGCCCGCACCGTCGCCCGGCGCACGCCCGAGGAACAGGTTCGCTTCGAGCTGAGCCGCGCGACACCGCACCTCGCCCGCATCCCCCAGGATTTCGTGGAGGCCAGCGTGCGCGAGGTGGCCGGCATTCGCTGTCGCGCGGGGGACGCGTCCCGGGGACAGGAAGCCCAGTGGAACGCGATGCTCGGCATCATCGGCCTTCTCGTCCGGGCTCGCGCGTACACCCACCTCCTCCGCACCCTCGAGGTGCCCGTCCTCTGGCTGCACGGCGAAGACGATCCGTTGATGCCGGTGCAGTGGGCACGGGCAGCGGCCGCGGCTCGCCCCGACTGGTGCTTTCACACGCGGGCCGGTGTCGGCCACCTGCCCCACATCGAGGATGCCTCGTGGGTGGCGGCGGACGCTGCGGTGGTTGGCTCGGGGCACGTACTAATCAGTTCGTAAGTAGCTGGACTTCGATCTCCTTTTCTGCTTTAATCGGTGCGTGCGGAACAACGACGGCCGAAAGCTGGACCACAAGACGCTGGAGACGCTGCGGGTCCGGGCGGTGCAGCAGATCGAGAACGGCGCCCGAGTGGAGGACGTCGCGGCCACGCTGGGGTTGGCTCGCTCGACGGTGTTCGGCTGGGTGG
>DATGDX010000459.1:0-6210 GCA_035310665.1 Mycobacteriales bacterium
GCCCCGGGGCGGGCAGGTGGCGCAGGCTGTAGAGCAGGCAGAGGAACGCCAGCAGCGCGGTCAGCCCGACGAGCGGGAGGGAGATCCCGTCGACGCCGAGCCGCGCGCGCAGGTCGATCGCCGGCGCCCACGAGGCGTCGACGCGCTCCTGGATGAGCTGGGTGCGGCCGTAGTCGAACGCGGCGAACAGCGCGACCGCGACGGCCAACGTCGCCCCGGAGACAACGACGCCGAGGGGGACGGCGAGCCGGTCGCCCGACTGGCGCGGCAGCAGGGCGACGACCAGCGCGCCGAGCAGTGGCAGGGCGATGAGCAGGACGAGAAGGTTCATGCGAGCACCGCCACGGACACGACGATCGCGACCAGGCCGACGAACATCCCCGTGACGTAGGCCTGGATGTTGCCGTTCTGCGCCAGGCGCAGCACGCCGCCGGCCACCTGAGCCGACACCCCGGACCCGTTGACGACGGCGTCCACCGCGTGGACGTCGGCGCCGATGACGTCGCGGGAGGCGGCGAAGGTCGGCCGGACGACGGTCGCGTCGTACGCATCGTCGACGTAGAACGCGCGGTCGAGGGCCCGCCGGGCGGCGGGGGCCAGCCGCGCGATCGGATCCCCGGTGGGGTCGCGACGCCACACCACGGCCATGGTGAGGATGCCCAGCAGCGCGAGTCCCACCGAGACGACGGACGTGCCGACCTCGGGGGCGAAGGCCCGCAGCGGCTCGACGCCGATCCAGCGGGGCAGCCAGTTTGCGTCGACCCCGACGAACCCGAGCAGGGCGGACGGCACCGCGAGCAGGACGAGGGGCAGCGTCATCGTGAACGGCGCCTCCACGACCGCGGCGGCCGAACGCGACGGGCCGAAAAACGTGCGCAGCCACAGCCGGGTCACGTAGGCCGCGGTCACGAACACCGTGGCCATCCCGACGACGAGGACCAGCCAGGCGAACGTGCTGCTCGCCGCGGCCCCCTCCCCGTGCGTCGCGGCCTCGTGCGCGGCCCCGAGGATCGACTCCTTGCTGAAAAACCCGCTGAACGGGGGCAGCCCGGCGAGGGCGGCCAGACCGATCGTCATCGTCGGGAAGGTGATCGGGAGCCCGCGGCGCAGCCCGCCCATCTCGCTCATCAGATTCGTCCCCACCGTGTGGATCACCGCGCCCGCGGCGAGGAACAGCAGGGCCTTGAAGCCGGCGTGCGTCAGCAGGTGGAAGATGCCCGGCCCGTACCCCCCCACCGACAGGCCGCCGGCCATGTAGGCGAGCTGGCTGACCGTGGAGTAGGCGAGCACCCGTTTGATGTCGTCTTGGGCGAGCGCGGCGAGGGCCGCACCGAGCATCGTGATCGCGGCGATCACGGCGAGGACGTCGAGGGTGACGACCGACCGGGTGAAGACCGGGAACAGTCGCGCCACGAGGTAGATGCCGGCGGCCACCATCGTCGCGGCGTGGATGAGGGCGCTGATCGGAGTGGGGCCGGCCATCGCGTCGGGCAGCCAGGTGTGGAGGGGGAACTGCGCGCTCTTCCCGACGACGCCGCACAGCAGCAGCAGGGTCCCGACGACGACGGTGCCGTGCGCGAGGTCGGCCGCGAGCACGTCGCTGATCCGGAACGAGCCGGCCCCGATCCCCAGCGTGAAGATGCCGAACAGGAACCCGACGTCGCCGGTCCGGGTGGTCAGGAACGCCTTCACCGCGGCGGACCGCGCGTACTCGTGCTCCCAGTAGTGCCCGATCAGCAAATAGGAGCAGATGCCCATGACCTCCCAACCGATGAGCAGCATGAGCAGATCGGCGGCGAGGACGACGAGGAGCATGGCGGCGGTGAACAGCGAGACGATCGCGGCGTACGACGAATAGCGCGGATCGCCCTTCATGTAGCCGATCGAATAAAACTGCACGAGCAGCGCGACGATGCACACCATGAGCGCGACCGTCGCGGACAAGCCGTCGACCCGGGTGCCCGCGGTCACCGTGACGCCGCCGGCGCTGAGCAGCTGGTGAGTCGTCTCGGTCACCCGGGTGGGGGCGCGGACGGCCCCGACGACGAGGGGCACGGCGAGCACGGTCGACAGCAGTGTCGCCGTCACGGCGAGCGGCGCCGGTCCGCCGGGCAGCCGTCGCCCGAACAGGAGGCCGAGGATCGCCACGGCGAACGGCAGCGCCGGCAGCAGCCAGGCCTGCGTGCTCACGCCGCCACCTCCCGCTGCTCCCGCAGCTCTGTGGCCTCGTCGACCTGCACGCTGTCCCGGTTGCGGTAGAGCAGGAGCACGATGGCCAGCCCGAGCCCGACCTCCGCGGCCGCGATCGTGATGACGAACAACGCGAAGACCTGACCGCTGTGCACCGCGTCGCGGACCCACGCATCGAACGCGACGAGGTTGAGGTTGACGGCGTTGAGCATCAGCTCGATGGACATGAGCACGAGAATGGCGTTGCGCCGCACGAGGACCCCGTAGATCCCGAGACAGAACAGCAACGCGGACAGCACCAACGGATAGACGAGGTGCACTAGTCCTCCTCCCCGCCCGGGATGTCCTGTCGTGACAGCACGATCGCGCCGACGAGGGCGGCGAGCAGCAGCACCGACAGCACCTCGAACGGCAGCACGAAAGCGCGGAACAGACCGTCGCCGATCGCCCGCGCGGAGCCGACGGTGGCCTCCTCGAGGGGGAGGTAGGCGGTACGGAACGCGTCGACGATGAGCGTCACGAGGGTGGCCGCTGTGGCGAGCGCGACCGCCGCCGCGACCGGCTTGTTGCCGCTGTCGACGTCGGGGTGCGGCCCGATCGGGGCGTGGGTGAGCATCAGTCCGAACAGCAGCAGCACGACGACGGCGCCGACGTAGATGAGGACCTGAACCCAGGCGACGACCTCGGCGGTGAGCATGATGTAGCAGCCGGCCAGACCGCCGAACGTGACCACGAGCCAGAGTGCGGCGTGCACGAGTTGGCGAGTGGTGACGACGAGGAGCGCGGACCCGAGCGTCACGAGCCCGAGCAGGAGAAAGACGACCTCCTTGCCGGACGGGGACAGGTACGCGGGAGCGGTGAGGACCGTCATGCCGGTCCCCCGTCGGCCGGTGGCTCGTCCCCCGCGGCCGCCTGCCGCGCCTGCGGCGTGGTGTCCGCGGGCGGCTGCACCGGCTGCCCCGCGCCCGGGATCGCGGTCTCCTCCGGGGCGGGAGGGACCTCGGCCGCCGGCCCCGCCCCCGGCTCGGTCGCCTGCTGCTCCGTCGCGCGGGGTGAAGGGGATGGAGAGTGTCGCGCCACCCGTTCCGGTCGAGCCGGCCGTTCCGGCCGCTCGCCGCCCGGTCGCGCAGGCCGGTCCGGCCGTTCCGGCCGCGCCGGGCGTTCGGCCCGCTCCGCCCGCGCGGGTCGCTCCGGGCGCTCGCCCGCAGGACGGGCAGGGCGAGCAGGCTTGGACAGCGCCTTTTGCGCGCCCGACACCTCCTTGGGCTCCTCGCCGCGGTCGTCCAGCGCCGGCGGGGGCGGAACCGTGCCCATCCACTCCCGCAGCCGGTCCTTCTCGTGCACCAACTCGGCGATGTCGTACTCGGAGTACTCGAACTCCGGCGACCAGAACAGCGCGTCGAACGGGCACACCTCGACGCAGATCCCGCAGTACATGCACAACGAATAGTCGATGGCGAACCGGTCGAGGACGTTGCGCTGCCGGGCGCGCGCGCCCTCCTCCTTCGGCGGGACCGTTTCCTTGTGCGAGTCGATGTAGATGCACCAGTCGGGGCACTCGCGTGCGCACAGCATGCAGACGGTGCAGTTCTCCTCGAGCAGGGCGATGACCCCGCGGGACCGCGGTGGGAGGTCGGGGCGGACGTCGGGGTACTGCTGGGTCACCGAACGCCGCGTCATCGTTCGGAACGTGACGGCGAGGCCCTTCGCGAGCCCCGCTCCGGGGAAGGCCATCAGCTGGACACCACCTTTACGACACCCGTGAGGGCGAGCTGGGCGAGCGCGACCGGGATCAGCACGACCCATGCGAGTCGCTGCAGCTGGTCCTCACGCAGCCGCGGGTAGGACGAGCGCGCCCAGATCATGATGAAGCACAGGGCCAGGACCTTGATCAGGGTCCACAGCCATCCGAGCTGCTCGTCGAGGAACGGGCCTCGCCAGGCGCCGAGGAAGAGCACCGTCGTCAGCGCCGAGAACACGGCCATCCCGCCGTACTCCGAGAGCAGGAACAGCGCGAACCGCAGGCCGCTGTACTCGGTATACGAGCCGAATATGATCTCCGTCTCGGCGACCGGCATGTCGAACGGCGACCGGCCGAGCTCGGCCATCGAGGCGACGTAGAAGACGACCGCGGCGGGCAGTTGCCACAGCAGCCACCAGGGCGACCAGGCGGCGGCGATCCCGGTCAGCGACAGCGTGCCGGCGGCCATCGCCACGGACGCGGCGGCGAGCAGCAGCGGCAGTTCGTAGGCCATGAGCTGGGCCGCCGCGCGGAACGCGCCGAGCAACGAGAACTTGTTCGCGCTCGCCCACCCCGCCATCAACGTCCCGAGCACGCCGACACTGGCGATGGCCAGCGCGTAGAACAGGCCGATGTCGAGCTCCTGCACGACCTGGCCGCCGGGGCCGAACGGCACGACGACGAGGACGAGGAAGTACGGCACGAAGGCCACGGCGGGGGCTAGCCGGAACACGACCGGATCGGCCCGGCCCGGGATGACGTCCTCCTTCTGCGCGAACTTGATGCCGTCCGCAACGAGCTGCGCCCAGCCGTGAAAGCCGCCGGCGTACATCGGACCGAGCCGGGACTGCATGTGGGCCATCGCCTTGTGCTCCAGCTGCCCGACGGCGAGCACGAGCACGAGGTAGACGACGAGGAGGACGACGAGCTTGACGACGGCGAGCAGCAGCTGGTCCATCAGTGGATTGCCTCCGGGCCCCACTCGTCCGGGTCGGGAACCCCGGGGGGACGCATCTTGCGTCGCGACGGGGCACCCTCGTGCTCCGACTCCCCCGGCTCCTTCGCCCCGGGCCACGACTTGACGGCGCGGCTCACGAGCACGAACTCCTTGCGCAACGGGTGGCCTTCGAACGAGTCGGGTGTCAACAGCCGGACCAGGTTCGGATGGTCGTCGAAGAGCACCCCGAACATCTCGAACGTCTCCCGCTCGTGCCAGTTGGCGCCGCGGTAGACGCCCGTCACGGTCGGCAGCCGCGGGCGGTCGCGCGGCACCCGCGTGCGCAGCAGCAGCCGGTGGTGCTCGACCGGGTTCCAGACGTGCGCGACGATCGAGAACCCTTCGTCGAGCTCGTCGACCCCGCTGAGCCAGTCGAAGAACGTACAGCCGAGGTCGTCGCGGGCGGCGGTCAACGCCTCCACCCACCGGGTGGGGGGGATGTCGGCGGCGAGGACGCCGAAGGCGTCCCCGGGCGTGACATCTCCGTCCAGGCGCTCGGCGAGCCGGGCGGCCATCTCCTCCGGGCTCACGCGCCGTACCTCTCGCCCAGCGACTCGCGCGAGATCTTCTCTTGGAGCTGCAGGATTCCCTGGAGCAGCGCCTCCGGGCGGGGTGGGCACCCCGGAACGTAGACGTCGACGGGGATCACCTGGTCCACGCCCTTCGTCACGTTGTAGCTGTCCCAGTAGGGACCCCCGCAGTTGGCGCACGAGCCCATCGAGATGACGTACTTCGGCTCGGGCATCTGCTCGTAGAGCCGCCTGATCGCGGGGGCCATCTTGTCGGTGAGCGTGCCGGAGACGACCATCAGGTCGGCCTGGCGGGGCCCGGGCGCGAACGGTATGACCCCGAGCCGGATGAAGTCGTGCTGGCTCATCGAGGCGGCGATGAACTCGATGGCGCAGCAGGCGAGCCCGAAGTTGAAGACCCACAGGCTGTACCGCCGACCCCAGTTGAGCACGAACTTGACGGGCGCGGGGGCGAGGCGCCCCAGCAGTCCCACGCTCGGCGCCGGCAGATCGGCGCGGGTCGCAGCGGCCGGAGCGGTCGAGGCCGGAGCAAGCGCGGGAGACGAGGAATTCGCGGGAGACGAGGAATTCACAGCCACCGCAAGACGCCCTTCCGGTAGGCGTAGAGGATGCCGACGGCGAGGAAACCGAGGAACACGAACATCTCGACGAGCGTCGTGGCGCCGAACCCGGGCGCGGCGAACACGGTCGCCCAGGGGAACAGGAAAACCGAGTCGATGGCGAACACGAGGTAGAGGAACGCGAAGACGTAG
>DATGDX010000460.1:0-14241 GCA_035310665.1 Mycobacteriales bacterium
TCCGCGCTGGACGGGAGGTGGCGCACCAAATCCCAGAAGAAGCGGATGTCGCGGCGCTGCTCCGCCAGCGCGAACGCGCGCCGGCGCAACTCCTCCGTCGACAGCGCGTCCAGCGGTGGGGTGGTCATGGCCGCGAGGGTAACCGGGCGTCCGGCTTGTCGGGGGGCCGAGGCACGCGGCAGGCCCGCTCGAGGGCGAGCGCCAGCACGACCAGCACGACGGCCGCGACCACGCCGAGAGCGCCGGTCACGGCGTCCCCGCGGAACGCCGGCTTGTCGAGGTCCGGGACGGTCAACCCGAGCAGCGCGGCGTACACCCCCACGAACAGGGCCCCGGTCAGCGACGACGCCTTCGCGAGCGCGGCGAGGCGAGCGACGATCAGGGGCGGGATCGGCCGGCCCTTGCCGCGCAGCCGGGCCCGCACGGAGGTGGCCTGGTAGCCCTCGGCGAGACCGAGCAGCAGCAGCGCCGCGGGGGCGAGGCGGGGGAAAGCGGGAAGGTCCTCGTAGCGCAGCCGGAGCAGGGCGTACGCCGGCACGCCGGCGGCGACCGCGGCCACGACCAGCGCGGACAGCCGCGTGGGCCTCACCGCGCCGCCACCAGCAGGAGGTCGTCCCGGCGGCGCACCCGCTGCCCGCCGACGCGGGCCGCCAGCTCACCGACCGGCCCGTGCCCGGGCAGCTCCGCGCCCGGGTCGGCGTCGGCCCAGGGAACGAGCACGAACGCCCGCTCGTGCGCACGCGGGTGCGGCAGCGTGAGGACCGGGTCGCGGCGGCGCAGCCCGCCGTACACGACGACGTCGAGGTCGAGCGGGCGCGGCGCCCACCGCTCGCCCGCGGGCCGCACCCGGCCGTGCGCTGCCTCGGTCGCCTGGGCGAGGGCGAGCAGCGCGACCGGGTCGAGGTCGGTGTCCGCGACCAGCACCGCGTTGAGGTAGTCCGGCTGCCGCGGTCCGCCCACCGGCGCGGTCTCGTAGACCGGGGAGAGCGCGACAGGGCGCAGCGGGCCGTCGACCGTGAGGGCCGTCAGCGCCGAGCGCAGGGTCGCCAGCCGGTCCCCGACGTTGGACCCCAGGGAGAGGACGACCCGGGTCACCCGCGGTCCCGGACCACGGTCACGGCGACGTCGTCGAACACCGCGGGAACCGGAGCCTCGGGCTTGTGCACCGTGACCTCGACCCGCTCGACCCGCGGCTGGGCGAGGCAGACGTCGGCGAGCCGCGCGGCCAGCGTCTCCAGCAGGCGGACCGGGTCGCCCTCGACGACCGCGAGCAGCTGCTGGGCGAGGTCGCCGTAGTCGACGGTGTCCGCGAGGTCGTCGCTGGCCGCGGCGGCGCGCAGGTCGACCGTGAGCGCGACGTCGACGACGAACTCCTGACCACCCTCGCGCTCGAAGGCGAAGATCCCGTGCCGTCCGAACCCGCGCAACCCGGCGAGCACGATCGTGTCGCGGCCGTTCACGGCTCCTCCGGGACCGGCCCGGGCGGCGCCAGGACGGGGGAGCCGTGGCGCACCGCGAGCCGCCAGCCGTGCGGCGTACGCCGGAACACGTTCGTCGCCACGACCCGCGCCGACTCGCCGATGCCCTCCTCGTCGTGGGTGCCGGCGAGGATGTTCTCGGCGCACGTGACGACCGCGAGGTCGCCGCTGACCTCGACGCGCACGTCGGTGAGGAAGAACTCGATGTACGCCGTGTTCGCCATGATCAATGCCCAGGACCGGAGCACGTTCGCCCGGCCCTCCAGCCGCGCCCAGCCGGGGTGGACGCACGAGACGTCGTTGCCGTCGTCCCACACCGCCCCTATCCGGTCGAGGTCGCCGGCCTCGACCGCGGCGTACAGCTCGGTGTTGACCTCCTCGACCGCCGCCACGTCGGCGCTGTACCCGCTCACGGCTCGCTCACGGCTCCCTCGGCCGGCTGGCCACCGCTCACGCCGCGACCCACCGCGCGGCGACCCGAACCGCGTCCGCGCTCGCCCGCACCGCGTGCACCCGCACCGCCCACGCCCCCGCGGCCGCGGCGAGCGCGCTGACCGCGGTCGTCGCGTCCTCCCGCTCCGCGACGGGGCGCGGCGTCGCGTCGGGGGTCGCGAGCAGCCGGCCGAGGAAGGCCTTGCGGGAGGCGCCGACGAGCACCGGGAGACCCAGCGCGCGCAGCCGGTCCAGGTGCGCGAGCAGCGCCCAGTTGTGCTCCCCGGTCTTGGCGAACCCGAGCCCCGGGTCGACGACCACGCACTCCGGGTCGACCCCCCCGTCCACGACAGCCTCGACGCGGGCCCGCACCTCGGCACATACCTCGGCGACGACGTCGGCGTACGTCGCCCGCGTCTGCATCGTCGCGGACGGGCCCCGCCCGTGCACGACGATGTAGGGGACCCCCGCCTCGGCCACCAGCCCCACCATCGCGGCGTCCGCGACCCCTGCGCTGACGTCGTTGACGACGCGCGCTCCCAGCTCGAGCGCGGCCCGCGCGACGCTCGCCCGGCTGGTGTCGATGCTGACGACGGCGCCCGCTTCGGCGAGCGCCCGTACGACCGGCCGGATCCGGCGCAGCTCCTCGGCCTCCGTCACGCGCGGCGCCCCCGGCCGGGTGGACTCCCCGCCCACGTCCAAGAGGTCGGCGCCGGCCGCGGACAGGTCGAGCCCGTGCCGCACCGCGTCGTCCGGGTCGAAGGCCCTCCCACCGTCGGAGAAGGAGTCTGGGGTGACGTTCACCACGCCCATGACCCGGCAGCGGGCGAGAGCCGGGAGGCCGCGCACGAGGGGGTACGTGGGCCGGAGGCTTTCGCTCACGCCGATCCAGCGTACGCGCGGGGCGGTGCGGCGGCGGCACTCGACGGGGGCGGCGCCGACGGGACTAGCGGTGCGGGCGGGGTCAGCGGCCGAGGATGAGGCTCATCGCCTCGGCCCGCGTGCGGTCGGAGTTGCGGAAGGCGCCGCGCACCGCCGAGGTGACCGTCTTCGACCCCGGCCGGCGAACCCCCCGCATCGACATGCACAGGTGCTCGCACTCGAGCACGACGATCACACCGCGCGGCTCGAGCACGTGCTCGAGCGCGTCGGCGATCTGCACCGTCATCCGCTCCTGGACCTGCGGGCGGCGCGCGTAGACGTCCACGAGGCGGGCCAGCTTGGACAACCCGGTGATCTGGCCCTTCACGTTCGGGATGTAGCCGACGTGCGCGACGCCGTGGAAGGGCACGAGGTGGTGCTCGCAGTAGCTGAACACCTCGATGTCCTTGACGATGACCATCTCGTCGTGGCCCTCGTCGAACACGGTCGTGAGCACGTCCTCGGGCCGCTCGCGCAGCCCGGCGAACGCCTCGGCGTACGCACGGGCGACCCGTCGGGGGGTGCCGCGCAGCCCGTCGCGCTCCGGGTCCTCCCCGATGGCAATCAGCAGTTCGCGGACCGCGGCCTCGACGCGGGACGCGTCGAACTCACTCATCCGCCCCCGCGTGCCCCACCGTCGGGTGGCGGTCGGCCTTCGCGCCGGCCGACGGGCCACCGCCCGACCCGTTGCCGCTGGGGGAGCGGGTCAGCCCGGGGACGTCCTTGGACCCGAGCAGCGCGAGCTCGCGCGGCGTCATCACCGGGGGCTTGTCCGACGGCAGCCGCTTGCCCGCCCCGGTGTAGGAGCCCCGGCTGGGCCGCTTCTGGACCGGGGCGAAGACCTGGAGGACCTCCTCCTTGGAGATGGTCTCCTTGTCCATCAGGCGCAGGACCAGGTCGTCGAGGACGTCGCGGTACTCGACGAGGATCTCCCACGCCTCGTCGTGCGCCGCCTCGATGAGCCCGCGGACCTCGAGGTCGATGGTCGCGGCGACGTCCTCGGAGTAGTCCCGCTGGTGGCCCATGTCGCGGCCGAGGAACACCTCGCCGTTGTCGGTGCCGAACTTCAGCGCGCCCAGCTTGTCGCTCATGCCGTACTGCGTGACCATCGACCGGGCGACCGCCGTCGCCTTCTCGATGTCGTTGGCCGCTCCCGTGGTGGGCTCGTGGAAGACGAGCTCCTCCGCGGTCCGCCCGCCGAGCAGCATGGCCAACTGGTCGATCATCTCCGACCGGGTGACCAGGAACTTGTCCTCGACCGGGAGGGTCATCGTGTAGCCGAGCGCCCGACCGCGCGGGAGGATCGTCACCTTGTGCACCGGGTCGCTGTTCGGCAACGCGTGCGCCACCAGCGCGTGCCCGCCCTCGTGGTACGCGATGATCTTCTTTTCCTTCTCGGACATGACCCGGCTCTTGCGCTCCGGCCCGGCCATCACGCGGTCGATCGACTCCTCGAGGACCGCCACCGACACCTGCTTCTCGTTCATGCGCGCCGTGAGCAGGGCGGCCTCGTTGATCACGTTGGCGAGGTCGGCGCCGGTGAACCCGGGGGTCCGCCGCGCGATCACGTCGAGGTCGACGTCCGGGGCGACCGGTTTCCCGCGGGCGTGCACCCGCAGGATGCCCTTGCGGCCCTCCAGGTCGGGCCGGTCCACGACGATCTGCCGGTCGAACCGGCCGGGGCGCAGCAGCGCGGGGTCGAGGATGTCCGGGCGGTTGGTGGCGGCGATGAGGATGACGCCGGTCTTCGCGTCGAAGCCGTCCATCTCGACGAGCAGCTGGTTGAGCGTCTGCTCGCGCTCGTCGTGCCCGCCGCCCAGGCCCGCACCGCGATGCCGCCCCACGGCGTCGATCTCGTCGACGAAGATGATCGCCGGAGCGTTGTTCTTGGCCTGCTCGAACAGGTCGCGCACCCGGCTCGCGCCGACGCCCACGAACATCTCGACGAAGTCCGAGCCGGAGATCGAGTAGAACGGGACGCCCGCCTCCCCCGCGACGGCGCGGGCGAGCAGCGTCTTGCCGGTCCCCGGTGGGCCGTACAGGAGGACCCCCTTCGGGATCTTCGCACCGACCGCCTGGAACTTCGCCGGGTTCTGCAGGAACTCCTTGATCTCCTGGAGTTCCTCGATCGCCTCGTCGGCACCCGCCACGTCCGCGAAGGTCGTCTTCGGGGTGTCCTTCGAGACCAGCTTCGCCTTGGACTTGCCGAAGTTCATCACCCGGCCGCCGCCGCCCTGCATCTGGTTCATGAAGAACAGCAGGAGGAGGACGACGATCGCGAACGGCAGCAGCGAGAACAGCAGGCTGACCAGCACGTTCTCCTTGGGGACCTTCACGTCCCAGCCGTTGCGCGGCCGGTTCTCGCGCAGCGCCTGCACGAGCTGGACGCCCTGGCCGTCGACGTACGACGCGCGCAGCTTCTTGCCGTCGTTGAGCGTGACCTCGATCCGTTGGTCCTTGTCGACGATCAGAGCGGAGCGGACCTTGCCGTCCTCGATCGCCTGCAGCACGGTCGAGGTGTCTTCCTTGGTGTAGCCGCCGCTGGAGCCGAAGACCTGGCTCAGGACCACGACGAACAGGACCGCCATCGTGATCCATACGAACGGCCCGCGAAGATAGCGCTTGAAATCCATCAACCCGGAGCGGCGGCTCCGTCCCTCCTGCTCAGTGGGGGGTTTGATCTAGTGCGGGGTGTGATCCGAGGTGCCCGAACCTCCCGACGCACGTCGACCCGACGCACCTCGAAAGGTACACCGCTGAACGCACGCCGTCCGCGCCCTCCAGCCTTCTCAACGTCACCACGCGTCCGTGGTGTTCCCGCAGGTCGCTACGCGTAGACCTCCGGCTTGAGCGTTCCGACGTAGGGCAGGTTCCGGTAGCGCTCCCCGTAGTCGAGCCCGTAGCCGACGACGAACTCGTCCGGGATGTCGAAGCCGCGGTAGCGGATGGGGACGTCCACCTTCGCCGCCTCCGGCTTGCGGAGCAGGGCACACACCTCGACCGACGCGGGACCGCGCGAGCGCAGGTTGCGCACGAGCCAGGACAGCGTGAGCCCTGAGTCGATGATGTCCTCGATCACGAGGACGTGCTTGCCGGTGATGTCCCGGTCGAGGTCCTTGAGGATGCGCACGACCCCGGACGAGGAGGTGCCGGCGCCGTACGACGACACGGCCATGAACTCGATCGTGACGTGGATCGGCAGCGCGCGGACCAGGTCTGCCATCACCATGCACGCGCCCTTGAGCACCCCGACGAGGACCAGGTCCTTGCCCGCGTAGTCCGCGGCGATCGCCTTCGCCAGCTCGCCCACCTTCTCGGCGATCGCCCCCGCGGGGATCAGGACACGCTCGATGCCGGCGCCGAGGTCGCCGTCGAGATCGGGGGGCGGCAGCGGGTGCTCCTTTACCGGGGCGGCGAGTCACCGGGGTGGCGGTTCACCCGGCCGGGTCGCCGGGCGGTTGGCCGGGCGGCTCACCGGGCTGGGAGGGTCGGGTCTGCGGCGTTCGGGGACCGGCCTCGACCAGCAGCGTCCCACACCGGCGGCGGGCGCGGCGGGCGCCGGGGAGGGCGACCGGACCCTGCCCGTGCCAGGCGGTGACGAGCGAATCCATGGCGGCGAGGTGGACCGCGGCGAGCCGGGCCGGCGGCACCCCGGCGGCGAGCGCGGCGCGGCGCAACACGCGGCGGCGCAGGGCCGCGGGCAGCGCGGCGAGGGCGGTGACGGACAGGCCCGTCGTCGGGGCATCGTCGCCGGTGGTGGGGGTCGTCGCGCGCGCGGCCGCGACCTCGGCGGCCGCGTCCAAGGCGTCGGCGTCGTCCCGCAACTGCGCCGCGGTGCGCGCCAGGGCGGCGGCGACCCCGGGCCCGACCGCGGCCTCGAGCGCGGGCAGCGCCACGGTCCGTAGACGCACGCGCGCGTAGGCGGGGTCCGCGTTGTGCGGGTCCTCGTGCGGGGTCAGCCGCTGCGCGGCGCACGCGGCGCGGGTGGCGGTGCGGGGCAGCTCGAGCAGCGGCCGGCGGTAGCGACCGGCAACCGCGGGCATGCCCGCAAGGCTGCGGGGGCCGCTGCCCCGGGCGAGGCCGAGCAGCACGGTTTCCGCCTGGTCGTCGCGGGTGTGCCCGAGCAGCACGACGCTGACGCCCAGCCGGTCCGCGGCCGCGTCCAGCGCCGCGTAACGCGCCTCCCGCGCCGCCGCCTCCGGGCCGCGCCCTCCCGGCTGCACGGTGACGGGGAGCACCTCGACCGGGGCGAGCCCGAGACCGGTCAGCGCGGCGGCCGTGCGCGCCGCAAGGGCCCCGGACGCGGGCTGCAGCCGGTGGTCGACGGTCAGCGCGCCGGCGCGCAGCCCCGCCCGCGGGGCGACGAAGGCGAGACCGGCGGCGAGGGCGAGCGAGTCGGCACCGCCGCTGGCCGCGACGGCGACGAGACTGCCCCGAGGGACGTCGGTGAGCGCGCGCCGCACGGCGACCCGGACGGCGGCGACGGCCGGCGACGGACCCATCGGTTGGAGGCTACGGCGTCCCCGGGGCTTGCCCGGGAGTGAACCCGGTGGCACCTCGGGATACTGGCGCCGGGCGCGGACGACGGCGTAGACACGAACCGTGCAGGCACTCGCGGGCCAGCGTGTCGAGGCCGTCGTGGTCGCGTGGAACCGAGTGGGCCCCGCCGGCCCTGCCGCCGGCCCTCCCGCCGGGGACGACGAAGCGATCCGTGAGCGGGTCGAGGCCGCGTGCAGCTCGGGGATCGACGTCTACCTGGTGAGCGGAAGCCCGGTCGACAGCGTGGACGGCCAGCTCAAGGCGCGACCGACCGGACCCGGACACCTCACCCTGTGCGTCGACCGCGGCTCGGAGGTCTTCCGCGTCGGGCCGCACGGGGCGCAGCTCGTCCACCGGCGCACGGCGACCGCACCCGAAGAGGGGATGCTCGACGCCGCGGTCGCCCGCGTCGTCGAGCGCCTGACCGGTGCCGGGGTGCGGACGGAGGTGGTCGGCCACCGGGGCCACCGGCGCACGCTCGACCTCGTGCCCGAGCCGCAGTGGGCGGACGCGCCCGACAGCCGCGTCGGAGAGCTGGTGGCCGCGGTGACGGCGCGGCTGTCCGCAGGCGGGATCGCCGGTCTCGGCGAGCTCGTCGACCTCGCCCTCGAGGCCGGCCGCGGGTGCGGCCTGCCCGACCCGCGGGTCACGTGTGACGGCAAGCACCTCGAGATCGGGTGCACCGACCCCTCCGACTCGATGCGCTGGATCCTCGACGACCTCGCCGGGCGCGGCGTGGGGCCGGGGTTGGTGCTGGTCGCGGTCGAGGCGCTCGGGCCGCCCGGCGCGGTGCCCCGCTGCGACGCCGACCTTCTCGTCGGCGCCTCCTCCCGCGCGGTCGTGGTGACGACGGGAACCGCGCAGTCCGGTGCCGACCACGTCCTCGACGCGCGACACGCCCTGCTCGCCCTGCTCGACGAGCAGTTGGAGCTGCGGCGGACCCGCCGGGTGCCCGACGTGGACCGCGACCCGCAGTGGACCGTGACGATCCCGGGGGATTCCCCGCTGCTGCGCCGCGCGCACGAGACCGTGCTCACGCTGGCGGACGGTCGGTTGGGCACCCGCGGGTCGCTCGAGGAGGACGGCGTCGGCACCACCCCACTGACCGTGGCGGCCGGGGTCTACTCCGGGACGCGCGCGGCGACGCGGCTGCTCCCTGCCCCCAACTGGGTCCACGCCGACCTCCGCATCGACCCCCCCTACTCGGGGCGGCGGACGCTCGACCTGCGCACCGGGGTGCTGCTGCGGGAAGCGGGCGAGGGGAGCGACACCCTGCGCACGCTGCGCTTCCTCGCCGTGCACCGGCCCGGGACGGCGCTGCTGCGCATCGAGGGCCCCGCCGCCCGGGTCGTCGTGGACGTGCCGTTGGTTCTCCCCCGTGACCCCGACGGCGAGCAGCAGACCGTGGACGACGTGCGCATCGCGGTCACGCGGGGCGACGGCGCGGTGTGCGCGGCGGCGCGGCAGGACGTGACCCGGACCGGCGGGCGGGTGGCGATCGAGCGGAGCGCGGCGTACGTCGCGACGCCCGAGCGCACCGCCGATAGCGCCGCCGCGCGGGAGGCGCTCGCCGCGGCGCACGGCGAGGGATTCGACCGGCTGCTCCGCGACCACCGCGCCGCGTGGGTGCAGCGGTGGGCCGACGCGCAGGTGGACCTGGTCGGCGATGCCGACCTCGAGCTGTGCGCCCGGTTCGCGCTCTTCCACGTCCTCGGCAACGCGCCGGACGAGGGAGAGGCGGTGATCGGGGCGCGCGGGTTGTCGGGGACGGCGTACTCCGGACACGTGTTCTGGGACACCGACGTCTTCGTGCTGCCGGTCCTCGCCGCGGTCCGCCCGCAGGCGGCGCGGACGGTCCTGGAGTACCGGCTGCGGCGGCTCCCCGCGGCACGCGCGATCGCGGCCGGGCACGGCCTGCCCGGCGCGCGCTTTCCGTGGGAGTCGGCGGCGGACGGCTTCGACGTCACGCCGCCGGTGGTCCTGGACCCCGGCGGCCACCCCGTCCGGATCTTCACCGGGGAGCACGAGGAGCACATCGTCGCCGACGTCGCCTGGGCCGCGTGGCACTACGTCGAGTGGACCGGGGACGAGGAGTTCCTCGCCGGTGCGGGAGCGCCCCTGCTGACCGACACCGCGCGATACTGGGCGGCCCGCTGCCGGACGGACCGCGACGGCCGAGCCCACCTGTACGGCGTGGTGGGGCCGGACGAGTACCACGAGGTCGTCGACGACAACGCCTACACGAACGTGATGGCGCGCTGGAACCTGCGCAGGGGCGCGGACGTGATCGAACGCTACGGGGTCGGGGGCACGCGGGCGGAGGCGGCCCGATGGCGGGCGATCGCCGACGACCTCGTCGACGGGTACGAGCCGGCGACCGGGCGTTACGAGCAGTTCGCCGGCTTCTTTCGGCTCGACCCGCTGCTCATCGGGGACGTCGCCGAGCCGCCGGTCGCGGCCGACCTGCTGCTCGGGCGCGACCGGGTGATGAGCTCGCAGGTGGTCAAGCAGCCCGACGTGCTCATGCTGCATCACCTCGTCCGGGAGGAGGTCAAGCCCGGCTCGCTGGGACCCAACCTCGACTTCTACGCGCCCCGGACCGCGCACGGCAGCTCGCTGTCGCCAGCCATCTCCGCGTCGCTGCTGCTGCGCGCCGGGCGCGAGGCGGAGGGGCTGGACCTGCTGCGCGTGGCGGGGCGGCTCGACCTCGACGACGTCACCGAGACCACGGCCGGTGGGCTGCACATCGCCTGTCTGGGTGGCGTGTGGCAGGCGTTCGCGTTCGGAGTCGCTGGGCTGTGGCCGCGGGACGGCGTGCTGACCATCGACCCGCGGTTGCCGGCGGCCTGGGACGAGTTGACGGTGCGGGTACGGTTCCGCGGCGCCCGGGTGACGGTGCGGGTTCGTGCGAACGAGTTCGGCGTGACCAGTGACGCGCCCGTGCGGCTGCGTCCCACCGGCGCGCCGCTCGTGGAGGCGGGACCCGGGGAGGTGCGGTTCGTGCGAGCCGGCAGCGGCTGGCGCCAGGACGGGGGGCAGGAGGAGGGCGAGCCACGATGAGCACCGGAAGTTCCACCGAAGGTTCCACCGAAAGCTCGACCGCGAGTTCCACCGCGAGTGCACAGCCCGGCGGGTTCACCGGCGCGGTGGTGCTGGCGGCCCTGGATGATTCCCCGGCCGCCCGGCCGGTGGCGGAGGTCGCGCTCTCGCTCGCGCGGCTGCTGCGCTGCCGCCCGGAGGCGGTGCACGTCGGGACGGCAACCGGACGCACGGCGACCGCGACCGCCGAGGCGGTCGGCCTGCCCTTCCGGAACCTGCCTGGCGAGCCGGTGACGGTGATCGCCGAAACCGTCGAGGCCCCCGACGTCCGTGCCGCCGTGCTCGGCGCCCACCGGCTGCCCGGCAGCCGCGGCCCGATCGGCGGCACCGCCCTGGCCGTGGCGCAGCGGGTTTCCAAACCCGTCGTGATCGTGCCGCCCGACCACCGGCCCGCCGGGACGGTCCGGCGCCTGGTCCTGCCGCTGTCCGGGGCCCCGGACGTGGCCGCCCTGGTCGCGGCGACCGTCCACGCCGCCACCGAGAGCCTCGTCGAGGTGGTCGCCCTCCACGTGTTCGACGCGCGCACCGTCCCCCGGTTCTGGGACCAGCCGCAGCACGAGGAGCCCGCGTGGCGCGAGGAGTTCCTCGCCCGGTTCTCCCCCACCGTCCCGGTGCGGCTGGTGCTGCGCACCGGCAGCGTCGCCGCCGCGGTCAACGCCGTCGTCCACGAGGAGCAGGCCGACCTCGTCCTACTCGCATGGGCGCAGGACGTGGGACCAGGACACGGAGAGGTGGTCCAACAGGTGCTCGCCGAGGTGCCGGTGCCGGTCGCGCTGGTGCCCGCGCAGCCACGGCTGCTCGACCTGTCCGGGCTCACCGACCAGTCCGCCGCCTCGCGGCCGGGCGGGTGACGCGGGTCAGGCGGGCTCAGGCGGGGCTCAGGCGGGCAGGGCCTGGGGACCGTGCACGCGGGCGATCCAGCGCGCCGCGTCGCGGATCTCCTCGCGCGTGGGCAGCGTGCCGGGGGACTCCCACACCCGGTTGAACCCGCGCATGCCGACGGCGTCGACGGTGCGACGGACGAACTCCTCGCCCTCGGCGTACTGCTTGAGCTTCACGTCGATGCCGAACAGCCGCCGGATCGCCCGGTCGATCGGGCCGACGGCCTCGCGGCGCGCCGCGAACTTGCGTCGGATCTCGGCGACGGAGGGGACGACGGTGGGTCCCACGCCGTCCATGACGTACTCCCCGTGCCCCTCGACCAGCGTCATCACCGCGGTGAGCCGGTCGAGCACGACGCGCTGCTCGGGCGTCTGCACCGCCTCCAGCAGGCTGCCCTCGCCCCGGCCGCGCAGCGCGTCGATGACCGCGCCCCCGGCCGCCTTCAGCCGGCCGAGGACCGCGGCGGGGTCGAGATCACTCGCCGTGATGTACGCCGAGATCTCCCCGCGCACGTGGTCGCGCAGCCACGGCACCGCGGTGAACTGGGTGCGGTGGGTGACCTCGTGCAGGCAGACCCAGAGCCGGAAGTCGCGGGGGTCGACGCCGAGCTGCCGCTCGGTCGAGACGATGTTCGGGGCGACGAGGGTGAGGCGCCCGTCGCCGTTGCCGGTGAAGAACAGCTCGTACTGCCCCAGCACCCGGGTGGCGAGATAGGCGAGGATCGCCCCGACCTGCAGGCCGGTCACCCGGGCGCCGACCGCGGCGACCAGGGCCGGGGTCGCCTGCCGCCGCTCGAGCAGCCGGGCCACCAGCGGCTCGAGGACCACGCGGAACCCGTCGACGTTCGCCCGCACCCATCCGGGGCGGTCGACGACGGCGACCGGCTCGTGCTCCCGGTCCACGCCCAGGCCGGTGAACCGGCGCACGTGCCCCTCCGCCTCCCCGACGAGCGAGCGCAGCTCGGCGACGACGGCGTGCGCCTCCTCCACGGTGACCGTCGGGCCGGTGGGGACGAGGCGGGTCGCGGTCGCGGTGGCGAGGTTCCAGTCGACGAGACCGGAGGCGGCGGAAGTCACCGGCCCACCGTACGTCGGCCCGCCGGCTGCCCGGTAACCCCTCAGCGGCACCCGCAGGTCGCCAGGGCGGTGGCGGTGCGGTCCAGCGCGGCCTGCGCGGCGAGGGTCCGGGTGACGGGCACCCCGTCCGCCACGAGCGCGAAGACGAGCAGCCGGCCGTCGGCGTCGACCGCGATCCCGGCGAGGGCGCTGACCCCGAGCAGGGTCCCGGTCTTCGCCCGCACCACGCCGGCGCCGACCCGCTCGGGGGCCCGGGCGTACCGCGGCCGCAACGTCCCGGAGAACCCGGCCACCGGCAACCCGGTGACGACGGCGCGCAGGTCGGGGTGCTCGTCGCCGGCGGCGCGCGTGAGCAGCCGGGCGAGCAACCGTGGCGGCAGGCGGTCGTCGCGGGAGAGCCCGGACGCGTCGACGAGCCGCAGCCCGCCGGGGTCGACGCCGAGCCCGGCGACGACGGCGCGGATCCCGGCCGCGGCTCCGGCGAACGTCGGCGGCTGCCCGACGCGCAGCGCGACCTCGCGGCCCAACGCCTCGGCGAGGTCGTTGTCGCTCGTGCCCAGCATCCGCTCGACGAGCGCCGCGACCGGGGGCGAGTCGACGTGCGCCAGTTCGCGGGCGTCCGGGGCTGCCCTGGCTATCGCCACGCCGCCGCTCACCGGGACGCCGCCGCGGGTCAGCAGGCCGGCGAAGGCACGCCCGGCGGCGACGGCGGGGTCGCCGGGGGGCGCGGGGCGCGCGCGGCCGTTCGGGCGCACCCGGCCGGCGTCGACGGACAGCGCGCGGACGGGACGCACGTTGCCGAGGCTCAGGTAACTCGGTCGCCAGCCGGGCCCGGTCAGTGGCCCGGACCAGCGGCTCGGGTCGACGGCGACCCGGACGGTGGCACCCGCGCCGAGCGCACGCGCGGTGGCGGCGGCGAGCGTGGCGAGGCGGGCGGGCGCGGGGTAGGCCGGCGGCGCGCCGGGCGCGGCGAGCGTGGGGTCGCCGCCGCCGACCAGCACGACGGTGCCGTCCGGATCGCGCACCACCCGGGTCCGCAGCCGGTGCCGGGGGCCCAGCGCGGTCAGCGCGGCAACCGCTGTCGGGATCTTCGCGGTCGACGCCGGGATGACCGGCGCCGCGCCGCGGTGGTCGAGCAGCGTCGCGCCGGTGGCCGGGTCGACCACGACGACCGACACCCGCCCGGCGAGCGCCGGGTCCGCCGGTCGGGCGGCGAGCGTTCGGGACAGGCCGGCGGTGGTGGGCAGGGGCGCCTGCGGCGCGCCGGACGCGGGAACGGCGGGCAGCAGCGGCGGCACGGGCGTGGTTGCCGACGCGCCAGGTCCCTCGGAGCGCGCCCGCGGCCCCGCCGCGGAGCACGCTGTCGCGAGGACGACGGCGGCGAGCAGGAGCAGGCCCAGCGCGCGCCGCCGAGCAGGCAACGGCGCCTCCTTCGCCCGGACCGTCGTACGGGACACTAGTCGGCCACCGCTAGTTCGCACCGCAGTCGCGCGCCCGGCAAGGAGCCATCCCGTGGAGTTCGACGTCACGATCGAGATCCCCAAGGGTCAACGGAACAAGTACGAGATGGACCACACGACCGGGCGGATCCGCCTCGATCGGATGTTGTTCACCGCGACCCGGTACCCCGCCGACTACGGGTTCGTGGAGGACACCCTCGGGGAGGACGGCGACCCGCTCGACGCGCTCGTCCTCATCGACGAGCCCACCTTCCCCGGTTGCCTCATCCGCTGCCGCGCCATCGGGATGTTCCGGATGCGCGACGAGAAGGGCGGCGACGACAAGGTGCTGTGCGTGCCCGCGCAGGACCCGCG
>DATGDX010000461.1:0-3893 GCA_035310665.1 Mycobacteriales bacterium
GTTGGGATCGGCGATGCCGGGGAACCCTTCCGCGTGCGAAAAGATCATCTCGAAGTTCTTCGCGATCGCCGTCCTGGCAAAGTCGTCGATGTAGGTGTCCCAGGACCCGTCGAAGACGCTGGCGAACATGTGCCTCGTACCTTCGTCGAAGATCACATTCCGCGCGTCGTGCAAGGTGCCGATCTCCTTCAACGCAGCTCGACCCGCCTCCAAAGCGGGCCCGCTCGCAAGAGTGGCGAGGTCCTCGCGCAGCGCATCCGTGTGGCCCGGCTTGATCTTGGTGAAGACAGTGAACTCGCTACACACCCCATCCGCCCTGCCCGGCCGGTGTGGCTGAGCTGGTTGGGTTGCTTCTGGCGTCGCAGCCATCGGAGTCCCTCCTTGTCCCGAATAGTCCTAGCGCCTGTGCCTCGTGAACCGTCTGTGACCGTAGTGGCGATCGGGGTTCGTGGTTGGCTTCGCCTTCCCTGCGCCGCCCCGGGCTGGATGCGGCGGCGCTGACGCTGCTGCTGGGATCGATGCTCCGGTCGGCGCGGTGGCTCGGACCGTCGGGACCTCGGCAAGCGCCACGATCATCGCGGATGGATCATCGCGAACGGGGTGATCACGCTGTTGGACCGTGAGCCCGATTGTTACGACCCGGTCCCGTGGCGTCGGCGGTGGGGTTCGCCGCCGTCCCTACAGCGGCACAGCGTGCCGGAGAAGCTGCCGTGTCGGACACGGACGCCGCGGACGGTGGAGGGGCCTCACCGTCGTTGGGACGGTAATTCGCGCGTTGGGCCGTGTTACGTTGGGTGCATCGGGCGCGGCTGGTCGGAGACAGCGGCGACTGATCGAAATAGTGCCCGAGACCTTTGGCCCGACGTCTTTATAACGTTTATAGACGCTCGTTACCAACGGGATTGTCGTGAGCGCCGACGGCGTCCCACCGGATTGACGTTTTGATTCTCTTGTCTCGGTCTTAACTGGCTAGACACGAAAGTTTCTTCTTGCGCGGCCAGAACCACGGGGGCCGGGCTGCGCGGCAAGGTGCCGCGCACGCCTGCGGCTGCCGGACGGGAAACGGCCGGCGCAGACCACGCGTGTCCTCCACCGTCGATCGTGCGCACGGACGTGGGCGCGGCCGCGTCCCAAGCTTGTCCCCGGAGGGACCTCTTGACGCAATGCCTGCTTGATCAGCCTGCCGCAGAGACCTGGCCTTCCGCCCGCGAGTGGATCATTGAGTTCCTGCGCATCGGAGGAGATCATTGGGACCGCGAGGCGGCGGTCGCGATGACCTCGGAGGCGCTGTTCACTGCGCTGATTTATGCGGACCGGCCGGTGCGCCTGACTGCCCGGCGGGACGGCAAGACCGCGCAGCTGCGCGTCCACGCGCACACGTCCACGCTGCCGAAGACGGAGTGGACGGCGGGGTCGCCGCTGGTCGAGGACCTGCTGCCCCGCCTGCGGCAGCGCACCCGGCGTTGCGGTGCCCAGGCCCAGATCACCCTCGACGGCGCGCAGACCACGATCTGGTTCACGCTGCCCCGCAAGGCCCGCGGCATCGGCCGACTGGTCACCGCGTCCTGACCAGCGCGCGGGCTGGCCGGCCCCCGGTTCGCGGTATGGCTCTCCCTACCGGCGCGGACGGCGCCTGCGGATCCGGGTGTGGGTGTGCGGCACCCGACGGCGAACCTCGTCGACCGCCCGCTGTTAGCCCGTCCCGGGGCTCCGGTTCGGTTCCGCGTAGTCGTCGGTCGCCGACGTCCCCGGTTCCCTGGTGGGCGGTGCGGTCGCGAGCATCTCCCGCCACCGGGCCGGGTCGTACCGGCGGGGACTCGTGTCGTGGATGAAGCCGCGCAGCACCCTGGCGAACCGCTCGGGGTCGCACAGGTGCGGGAAGTGCCCGGCGTCTTCGAACACCTCCAGCCGGCTGCCCGGAATCGCCTGCCGGGCGACCACCGCGTGCTTGACCGGGATCAACCGGTCGCGGGCGCCCCAGACCAGCAGCACCGGCAGGTCCTCGAACAGGCGGATCTTCTCGTGCGCGTCGACGGTCTGCCCCCCGGGGCCGACGACCGTGCGGATCGTGGCGAGAAACGCCCGCCGCGTCTCCGCGTCCCCCAGCGTCGAAAACCCGCGCCACTCCTCCACGATGTCGGGGCTCGACCTGATCCCCAGCTTGTGCAGTTGCCGGCCGAGGGTCTCGCTGCGCTCCCGCAGCCACCGTGCGCTGATCAGGGGCAACAGCCACTCGGAGCCGGGCAGCGTCGGGGCCCGCAGCAGCAGGCTGATCTCCCGGCCGAGTCCGCCGCTGCTGACCAGCACCAGCCGGTCGCACCGCTCCGGGAACAGGTAGGCGAATTGCATCGCCACCCCGCCGCCGAGGGAATGACCGACGATCGTGGCGCTCGGCACGTCCAGCGTCTCCATCAGATCGCGCAGCGTCCCGGCGTGCGCCCCCAGGGAGTAGTCGCCGAGCGGCTTGGCCGACTCCCCGTGCCCGAACAGGTCCGGCGCGACGAGGGTGAAGTCCTGGGCAAGGACCGACATCAGATGCGCCCACCCCTGCCGGCTCCCCAGCAGGCCGTGCAGCAGCACGAGGACCGGGCCCGAGCCCGCCGTGACGTAGTGCAGCTGGTGGCCGTGCAACGACACGGTCGAGGCCGGGAGATCCACCTCCATTCGTCCACCACTCCCTCAGCGGTCAGGCAGCTCCCGTCGACTTCACGGCCCACCCGGCGCGGTCCCGGACGTTACCCGCGGAGGTAAGCGGACAGGGCCTGCCAGGCAGGTGGCACAGGGACCAGCCAGTGACGCAGCTGCGACTAGCCGTCCCACAAAAGCCGTTTGTGAGATGGTGGCATGAGCCGCTGAAAAATCTCTCCCGCGAGGCTCCTCGGATAGGTTCCTATGATCTCGCCATCGGTGAGCGATGTCAGGGGGTGGAGATGGCCGGGCACGAGGTCGAGCGTCGCTGGGACTGGCCCGAGTGGCCGCGGTGGTCGTCGCTGCGGAGCCTGCTGGAGTCCACGTTCGAGGGCGCGGATCCGATCCGGATCGAGGAGACGGTCCAGGACGATCAGCTGGTCGTCGAGGCCGAGCTGCCGGGCATCGATCCGGACAAGGACGTGGAGATCTCCGTGCAGGAGCGCACGCTGCACATCCGGGCGAAGCGCCGCCAGGAGACGAAGGAGGAGACGCCGGGTCGCCGCGACAGGGAGTTCCGCTACGGCAGCTTCGCCCGTCGCATCCCGCTGCCGAAAGGCGTGTCCGAGGAACAGGTCACCGCGTCGTACCAGGACGGAATTCTCGAGGTGCGGGTGCCGCTACCGCGGGAGAAGCCGGCGGAGACCGCGAAGAGGATTCAGGTGCGGCGTACGTAGCGGCCGGATCTGAGACCGTGCCGGGGAGACCGCCGAGAGAGAATTGTCTCGCAACCAGTTGTTTATGAGACGCGCCCGGGGCAGACCGTGCGCATTTGCGTCAGCGACCCCCGGGACGTCCACGACCGGGGGTCGGTGAGAAGATCTATCACGAGCCAAGTGACCGTCGGCGCAGACGGCGCTGTAGTGGCCTAGACGCCCACGCTCCCCCACGCGCAGCCCCAACATCACCCTCGCCGGTCGTCGTCCGGGACGCTACGCGGCTCTCAGCGGCTTCCGCGACGTCCGGTATGAGTAGTTCGCCCGAATCACTCAGCTTTCGGGCGGTCGAACACCAGGTCCACTCCCCTGCGCCGGAGTCAATCGTCGTCCCGGCCACGAAGCTCGCCTACATCGACCAGGCCCGAGTTGGTCGTCGTCGACCACGTCAAACTCGTCGTCGCGCTACTCCCCCGCGGAGCCACCTCAAGCCGAAGCCACGGCTTCCACTCCAAGCTTCGAAGCTTCGAAGCTTGGAGGCCGCCCGGC
>DATGDX010000462.1:0-5135 GCA_035310665.1 Mycobacteriales bacterium
GCTCCGAGCGAGCGAACCGCGGCGCGATCCGCGCGTGGATCTCGGCCAGGCCCGCCGCCCAGGCCTCCAGCTCCGCCACGTCGATATCATCAGCCACCCGCGAAAGATCGCGAGAATCACCGGGAGATCAAGACGACACGCCGATCGAGGGCAAATAACTGCCGCTGTAGTACTAGATGCTGCACGGGCAGCTGCCGGGTGGCGGCGGCGGTGCGGCGATGCGGAACGACCAGGTGTACGGCGTCATCGCGTTGCCCGCGGTGTCCCGCGCGGACACCGCGACCGTGAACGCCGTGCCCGCGGTGAGCGGCGCGGCGGGGGTGACGGTCGCGGTGCGCGAGGTGGCGTCGTACGCGGTGGCGCCCGCCACCGTGCCGCCCGCCGCGTCCCGCACGGAGATGCTCACCGTCGCGGGCTGGACCGGTTCGTCGAACGTCGCGCTCGGGCGCACCGTCGTGGCCACGCTCGCGCTGCCGGCGGCCGGGGTGACCGACGCGACCGTCGGTGGCCGCTCGTCGGGTGGCGCGGTGGTCGTGAACACCGGGTCCACCCAGTAGTTCGCGGCGTTGTAGCTGTCGGTGGGGAACCCGGCCGAGCCGTAATGGAACAGCCCGTTGCCACCTCCGCGCCGTCCTGCAATGCGGTGAGCGGACCACGGGTCAACGGTTGCTTGAACCCGTAAGCGTCCGCGGCATACCCGCCGGTGGGCGCGAAGTACGACGCGACGTACGTCGTTCCCGCGCCCACCGCGACCGGCGCCGCGAAGTCGACCTGCTGCCACCCGGTCGCCGTCTCCTCGGCGAACGTCGCGGTCGCCAACCGGGTGCCGGCGGCGGTCCACAGCGAGCCGGTGTGGCTGCCGGTGTTTCCGCTGCCCTTGTAGAACCGCACGCCGGAGATCCAGCCGTCGACGCTGGTGCGGAACTTGACGCCGAGCTCCACGGGCTTGCTGTCCGCGGTGCTCGGGGTGCCCGGCGTCTCGGTGTCGCCGAACAGCCGGCACGGGCAGGCGACGCTCACCGCACGCTCGCTCGGCGGGGCCTCGATGTTGCCGCTGTCGTCGACCGCCCTGCTGCGCAGGGAGACGGAGCCGAACCCGGTCGCCGACCAGGTGTACGACCACGTCTCGCGGCCCTGCGCCGGGTGCCACGTGGTCCCGCCGTCGGTGGAGACCTCGACCGCCCCGACGCGGCCGCCGGCGTCGCTCGCGGTTCCGGTGATGGTCACCTGCTGCGCGTTGCGGAGGCTCGCACCGGCCGCGGGCGAGGTGATGGTCGACGTGGGCGGGGTGGTGTCGGTCGACGCCGTCGCCTTGCCCAGCCCCGGCTGCAGGGTGAGCGGCTGCACGCCCATGTCGGCGAACAGGTTGACCGTCGCTTGCCGCATCCGGTCGTCGACGGGGGTGGCGGCCCCCTCGTGCTCGTCGTCCAGCCCCCACGACCACTGCACCGTGCCCGCGCCAAAGACGAGCGCGCCGCTCGGGGCGCGGTAGAGCGTGAGGTGGTGCGTCGCGGACCCTACGTCCACGGTGCTGCCGTAGTCCTGCAGCCGCTGCGGCACGGTCTTCGTCGTCGTCGACAGGCGGACCAGCCCGGCGGGCCGGAAGCCGTTGTCGATGTCCTCGTCCCACTCGTAGCCGAGCGTGCCCTCGGGCAGCGACGCCACCTGTCCGGCGCCCAGCGCCACGATGTCGGTGTTGCGCCAGAAGCGCAGCTTCCCGTCCGCCGCCGGCACGTCGATGCCGTAGGTGCAGCAGTTGACGGTGTACATGGTGCCGGTCAGCGCGTTCTCCGGGCGCCCGCCGTCCGCCGGCGGGCTGAACCGCGGATCGCGCCACGTCCCGGTCCAGGTCGACGTCGGGTCGATCTTCGCGTCGGCCTTGGTCTCCTTATAGGAGACCAGCGTGCGGTACGGCGTGCCCGACGCGTCGATGCTCGGCTCCCACCGGGTCTTCCAGTACACCTCGTTGCCGCTGAAGAACGCGAGGTTGACCCCGGCGTCGCGGGCCGCTTCGACGTTCGCGCTGCGCCCCGGACCAGTACTCGTCGTGCCCGACCGAGACGAACACCTTGTGGTTCTTGATGAGCGTGCCGCGGCGGTCGCTGTCGATCCCGGTCGTGTACGTCGCGTCGTAGCCGTTGGCCTCCAGCCATCGGACCATCGGGTACTCGGCGCTGAAGAAGAAGTCGCGACCGTCCGGCGTCGTGAGACGGGAGTGGAACGGGCGGTTGTAGCTGACCTTGAACGCGCGCCCGCCGGGAGCACCGACGTAGATGCTGTTACCGCCGTAGTCGTTGTACGCCTGCCACGTGGTGTCCGACGTCTGGACCAGCAGGTCGGACCTGCTCGCGTCGTTGCGCACGACGAACAGGACGTGGTTGTTGTTGCCGTTGTCCTTGCGCACGAGGTTCGCGAAATAGACCCCGGACACCGCGTCGGCGGGCACCGACCAGGTGGCCGACACCGACCAGTTGCCGCAGTCGATGAGGCCCGTTTCCTCTTCGGTCAGGCAGGCGGGCTGGGACAGCGGCCCGGTGCGGGCGATCGTGCCCACCTTGCGGGCGCCGTCGCCGCCGTAGTAGCCGATTCGGTAGATCTCGATGGAGTAGTCCGCCGCAGCGTCCACCTTGAAGCTGACCGGGCTGCCGGCGTTGACGCTCATGTCGGTGGCGAAACCCTCGACCGTCGTGTCACCACCGCTGACCTCCCCATAGCGACGACGGCGTGCCCGGCTTGGAGTTCTCGCAGACGATCGGGTTGCTGCCGGGATCGCAGGGACCGGCGGCCAGCGCCGGGCGGATCGAGCCGGTGAGCAGGGACGCCGCGGCCACCACGGCGACGAACAGCAGCGACAGCCAACGGCGCCGGGACAAGCGGACGGGAGCGCTGTGCCGACGAGTGCCAGTGGGTCGACGAGTGTCAGTACGCACCGGTGCCTCGCAGCACAGGAGTGGCGGTGCGGCACAGGATCGACAGATCGAGCGCCATCGACCGGTTCTCGACGTAGAACAGGTCCAGCCGGACCGTCTCGTCCCACGTCAGGTCCGAACGTCCGCTGACCTGCCAGAGGCCGGTCAGGCCGGGTTTGACCAGCAGCCAGCGCCGGGTCTCGTCGTCGTAGCCGGCGACCTCCGACGGCAGCGGCGGGCGTGGCCCGACGAGGGACATGTGCCCGGCGACGACGTTCAGCAGCTGCGGCAGCTCGTCGAGGGAGAACCGGCGTAACCATCGCCCGACGGGGGTGACCCGCGGGTCGTCGCGCAGCTTGAACAGCAGCCCGTCCGCGCAGTGGTTGAGGTGGTCGAGCTCCGGGCGCCCGGGCGTGCGCGCCGTCGTGCATGGTGCGGAACTTCAGCATCGTGAACTCGCGCCCCCCGTGCCCGACGCGGCGCTGCCGGAACAACGCGGGACCGCTGCTCGTGACCCGCACGAGCAGGCCGATCGCGACGAGGAACGGCAGCAACAGCAGGACCGCGAGCGCGGCGACGACCCGGTCGACGAGGTGTTTGAACAGGAGCGGCCCGCCGTCCGGCAGCGGCGGGTGGACGTGCAGCAGCGGCAGCCCGGCGATCGAGTGGACGGACACGCGCGAGCCGGCCACGTCGGCAACGCCCGGCGCCACGACGAGGTCGACGTTCTGCTCACGCAGCTCCCAGGCGAGGGTGCGCAGCCGGGCGGCATCCAGCTGCTCGCAGGGCAGCACGACGACGGCGTGGGCGCGGGCGCGGCGCGCCGCCGCGACGACTTCCCTGCCGTCACCGAAAACGGGGACCAGCCGACGGTGGCTCGACACGGCCCGTCGGGACGCCGACGCCCCAGGGTCGACGAGGCAGGCGCCGGCGACCACGAGGCCAGTGGTCGTGCCCCGATCGAGCCGGTGCAGGAAGGCCTCGACGGACGTGCGAGGGCCGACGAGGACGACCCGGCGCGTCGTCGTACCGGTGCGCCACCCCGAGCGCACCCGCGCGCGAAGCTGGACCCGGCCGACGAGCGCGAGCAGCGTCAGCCCGGGAATACCGCCGGCGACGTACGGGTGCACGGCCTCGTGAGAGACGAACTCGTCACCGACGACGGCGAGCAGCGCGACGAGCCACAGGCCGGCCCACACGATCGAGCTCAGCTCGCCGGGCACCGGCCCCAGCCGCCGGCGGCGGTAGCCGCCGCACGCGGCGACCGCGAGCGGCCAGCCAGCGGCAACGGCCGGTGCAACCGTCCACACGTCGCCTTCACGAGCGAGCACGGCGACCGCCGAGCACACGGCGATCGCCAGGATCCCGTCGCTGAGCAGGGCGGCGCGCAGGTAGTGCCGCCCCGGTCGCCTGGCATCGGATGCCGTCGCGCGGACGAGCCGTCGCGTCGGCATGGTGTCGAACACAGTCATGATCCCCCCGGTCACTGTGAGGTGCCGCGGTGACTCCTGAGCTCCCCGCGCCTCCGTCCACGGGAGTGGAACCGTCACCGACAGCATCCAGAGGAGAGGATCGTGTGAACACGCTGCGTGATACTGCCCACCGACTTCTCTAGGACTTCCGTCCCGTTCTCCCCTTTGTTGTGCAACTCGGTAGCCTCAGGGCCCGTCGACCTCTGACGGCTCGTCACTGAGCGTGGCTCGGACTCCGGGCGGCGGTGGGCAACGGCGATCGGGGGGCATGCTGACAACGAGGCGGGCCAAGAGGGCTCGCGAGCATCGGCGGCGGCGGGAACCGGCGAGGCGTCCCGGTCGCAGTCGTCGCGACTGGAGTGACTGGACGGCGTGCGTGCGGTCGCCGCCCTGTTCGTCCTTCTCCACCATGTCTGGCTCGCCGCGTTCGCCGCTCACACGTTCCCCGTCTCAGATGGCCCGGCCGTGCTTGCGGTGTTGGGCTACGGCCACCTGGCGGTTGCCGTGTTCATCGTCGTCTCGGGTTTCTCACTCGGGCTGGCACCGGCGCGCTATGGCCGTCGTCTGGACGGCATCGGCTCGTTCGCGCGGCGACGGGCCTGGCGGATTTTGCCGGACGTCGCCCACCTACCGGCGTACATGAACGAGTTCGTGTTCCGGTTCAACCGCCGCCGATCTCGCAGCCGAGGCGTGATCTTCTACCGGGTCCTCGAGCTCGCGGTCGATCACGGCCCGGTCCGGTACCGAGATCTGG
>DATGDX010000463.1:0-8162 GCA_035310665.1 Mycobacteriales bacterium
CTCCTAGCGGCGCCCCGCCTCGCCGGACTACCGCTCCCGCGCGGCGCAGCCCGTCCACCCGCGCCCGGGAGCCGAACGGGAGCACGCCCGCATGCTCGACCACGAGCCCGAGAACCCGACAGCGGGTCACACCGAACCCGAGGCCACAGCTGCCGCAGCCCCCCGGCGCCGCCGCGCGGCGAGTCGCCCACCCGGCCCACCGCCGGCCGTCTCGCCTTCCGCGGCACCCTCGCCAGAGGCCTCCCCGGCGGAGGGACTGCCGACCGAGGCACCGCCAACCGAGGCGGTGTCAACTGGGGACGTGCCAACCGAGGTCGTGCCGACGGAGGCGCCGCCGGAGCGACCCGAGCCCAGCAAACCGCCGGCGGGCGCGGAACCGGCCGCCGTCTCGGAACCGGCCGCCGTCTCGGAACTCCCGGCTGCACTTCCGGCTGCCGCCCCGCCGCCGGCGCTCGAGGGAGGAACCGAGCCGCTCCACCCCGACCCCCACGCCGCCCTTGCGCTGCCCGCGCCCACGGTCACGTTCCAGCCGCCCGCCGTGCTGTTCCAGCCGCCCCCCGACGTCCCCCTGGCCCCCGACGCCGCCGTGCCCGAACCGTCGAGCGCGCTCCTCGAGCCGCCTTCGGACGGGCGGCCGGCGCGAGAAGCGCGTGACGGCGATGCCGGCACGACGGGGGAAGAGGAATCGGCGGGTCCCCGGCGGCGGCGCCGCCGCCGCGGTGCGGCGGGCGACGCGGACGGTGGCCTCGCGCAGCCGACCGACGAGAAGACCGTGTCGGCGGAGCGGGCCCGCGGCGAGGCGGGTGGCGACACGGGCGAGGACGAGGCCGGCGACCAGGAGCCGGGCGAGGACGAGACCGGGGAGGCCGGCGAACGGGCGGGGAACGGGCCGAACCGCCGGCGCCGCCGGCGGCGGCGCCGCCGGTCCGGGGCCGAGGCAGAGGAGACGGCCGAGCCCGCGCCCGACGACCCCCTGACCACCGTCGTGCACGTCCGCGAGCCACGAGAGCGGGACCCCGACGACGTCCAGTCGGTCCGGGGATCCACCCGGCTCGAGGCGAAGAAGCAGCGGCGCCGGGAGGGCCGTGAGCAGGGGCGGCGCAAACCCGCGATCCTCACGGAGTCGGAGTTCCTCGCGCGCCGGGAGTCGGTCGAACGGGTCATGGTCGTGCGCCAGCGGCGCGGGCGGACGCAGATCGCCGTGCTCGAGGACGACGTCCTCGTCGAGCACTTCGTCGAGCGAACCTCCTCCGCGTCGCTGGTGGGGAACGTCTATCTCGGGCGGGTCCAGAACGTCCTGCCGAGCATGGAAGCGGCCTTCGTCGAGATCGGGCGCGGGCGCAACGGCGTCCTGTACGCTGGTGAGGTCAACTACGACGCGAGCGGCCTGGACGGCAAGGTCACCCGGATCGAGCACGCGCTGAAGTCCGGCCAGTCGGTCCTCGTCCAGGTCACCAAGGACCCGATCGCGCACAAGGGCGCCCGGCTGACCAGCCAGGTGAGCCTCCCGGGGCGGTTCCTCGTCTACGTCCCGGACGGGTCCATGACCGGGATCAGCCGCAAGCTCCCCGACACCGAGCGCGCTCGGCTGAAGGGGATCCTTAAGCGGGTGATGCCCGACGGCGCGGGGGTCATCGTCCGGACCGCGGCGGAGGGGGCGACCGAGGACGAGCTCGCGCGTGACGTCGCGCGGCTGCAGGCGCAGTGGGAGGACATCCAGCGCAAGGCCCGGACCGCGAGCCCCCCCGCGCTGCTCTACGGCGAGCCCGACCTCACCCTTCGCGTCGTCCGCGACATCTTCAACGAGGACTTCTCGAACCTGACGGTGCAGGGCGACGACGAGTGGGACATCGTGCAGGCCTACGTCGCCCACGTCGCTCCGGACCTCGCCCCCCGGCTGCATCGGTGGACGGCCCCGGACGACGTGTTCGCGGCGTACCGCATCGACGAACAGCTGGCCAAGGCGTTGGACCGCAAGGTGTGGTTGCCCAGCGGCGGGTCGCTGGTCATCGACCGGACCGAGGCGATGACCGTCATCGACGTGAACACCGGCAAGTTCACGGGCCAGGGCGGCAACCTCGAGGAGACCGTGACCCGCAACAACCTCGAAGCGGCCGAGGAGATCGTCCGACAGCTCCGGCTCCGCGACATCGGCGGGATCATCGTCATCGATTTCATCGACATGGTTCTCGAGTCCAACCGGGAGCTGGTGCTGCGCCGGCTCGTGGAGTGTCTCGGTCGCGACCGTACGAAGCACCAGGTCGCCGAGGTGACCTCGCTCGGGCTGGTGCAGATGACGCGCAAACGCGTGGGCGCGGGGTTGCTCGAGGCCTTCTCCGAACCGTGCGAGTGCTGCACCGGACGGGGAGTGAAGGTTTCCCTCGACGGCCCGGAGGCCGCGCCGAAGCCGTCCGGCGAGTCGTCCGGACGCGCCCGCGGCCGGTCGAGGGCGCGTGCCGAGCCACCGGCGATGGAGCCGCCGGGGATCGAGCCACCCGGGGGGGCGGCGGGAACCGACGACGGTGGCCCCGAGCAGGAGGCGCTGCTCGACACGGCGCCCGCAGACCTGGCCGCGTCCCTCGACGAGGTCGCCCCCGTCGACGAGATCGTGGTGTCCGCGGACATGGCGACGGCGGCTGACGTCGCGGACGTGGTGACCGCCGAACCTGGGACCGCCGAACCCGGGACCGCCGAACCTGGGAGCGCGGACGGTGAGGCGGCCGAGAACGTCCTCGCGGAAAGCGCGTGCTCTCGCCCCCGCCGCCCGCGCGCGTCGCGCGGCTCGGGGAAGCCGGCGAGGGAGGACCCGGCGAGGGAGGACCCGGCGAGGGACGCAACGGTGGCCGCTCCCCCACTCGACGGGTGACCCGCCCGCCCGGGTGGTTTGACCCACCCGGACGCCGGTTCGTACGCTGGGCCCTCGGCACGTGCGACGTGCCCGTTCCCGCGCGTCCGCGGCGAAGCACGACCAGAGCACGACCAACTGAGGAGTCCTCGCGTGTACGCGATCGTCCGCAGCGGCGGCAGGCAGTACAAGGTCGCGGTCGGCGACGTCGTGACGGTCAACTCGCTGGGCGAGGAGCCGGGGTCGCGCGTCACCCTGCCGGCGCTCCTGCTCGTCGACGGTGACGCGGTCACGGCGACGGAGGACGCGCTCGGGGCCGTCACCGTGAACGCGGAGGTCGTCGGCCACGCGAAGGGTCCGAAGATCCGCATCCTGAAGTACAAGAACAAGACCGGTTATCGCAAGCGGCAGGGGCACCGTCAGCGGCTCACCCGGCTGCGGGTGACCGGTATCGACACCGGGAAGTAGACGCGCGATGGCACACAAGAAGGGCGCCTCGTCGAGCCGCAACGGCCGCGACTCCGAGGCCAAGCGGCTCGGCGTGAAACGGTTCGGCGGGCAGGTCGTCAACGCCGGGGAGATCCTCGTCCGCCAGCGCGGCACCCGGTTCCACCCCGGCAGCGGCGTCGGCCGCGGTGGTGACGACACGTTGTTCGCGCTCGTCGCCGGGTCGGTGGAGTTCGGGACCAAGCGCGGCCGCAAGGTCGTGAACGTGGTGTCCCCGCAGTGAGCCAAGCCAGTAGTCGAAACTCATAGCCGAAGCCAATAGCCGAAGCCAGCAGTCGCGTACCACCGCAGCGACAGACCGTGGGGGCGGTCCCCGCGATGCCGACATTCGTGGACCGCGTGGTCGTGCACGTGGCGGGGGGGAACGGCGGGCACGGCTGCGCGTCGATCCACCGCGAGAAGTTCAAGCCGCTCGGGGGGCCCGACGGCGGCAACGGCGGGCGCGGTGGCGACGTCGTACTCGTCGTCGACCCGAGCACGACCACCCTCCTCGACTTCCACCATCACCCGCACCGGCGGGCCACCTCGGGGCGGGTGGGGCAGGGCAGCCTGCGCAACGGCGCGGACGGGGGCGACCTCGTGCTGCCCGCCCCGGACGGCACGCTGGTGCGCGACCTGGACACCGGGGAGGTGCTCGCCGACCTGGTCGGCGCGGGCACGCGGTACGTCGTCGCCCGCGGCGGCCGCGGCGGCCTCGGCAACGCGGCGCTGGCCGGGCCGCGGCGGCGGGCGCCGGGGTTCGCGCTGCTCGGCGAGCCGGGCCAGACGCGCGACGCCGTGCTCGAACTGAAGACCGTCGCCGACGTCGGGCTGATCGGCTTCCCCAACGCCGGGAAGTCGAGCCTGGTCGCCGCCCTGTCCGCGGCCCGCCCCAAGATCGCCGATTACTCGTTCACGACGCTCGTGCCGAACCTGGGGGTGGTGCAGGCCGGGGACGTGCGGTTCACCGTCGCGGACGTGCCCGGTCTCATCCCCGGCGCGAGCGAGGGCAGGGGGCTGGGGCACGAGTTCCTGCGCCACGTCGAGCGCTGCGCCGCGCTCGTACACGTGGTCGACTGCGCGACCCCAGAGGCCGGACGCGACCCGGTCAGCGACGTCGAGACGATCGAGGCAGAGCTCGCGGCGTACGGCGGCGATCTGGCGGGGCGCCCCCGCCTCGTCGCCCTGAACAAGGTCGACGTCCCCGAGGCGGCCGAGCTCGCCGACCTGGCGCGCGGCGAGCTCGAGGCGCGCGGGCTGCGAGCCTTCGCCGTCTCCGCGGCGACGCACGAGGGGCTGCGGGAGCTCGCCTACGCGATGGCCCAGCTGGTGACGGCGGCGCGACGCGCGGCCCCCCAGCCGGAGCCGACCCGCATCGTGGTGCGCCCGGCGGCGCGTGACGGGCGGGACTTCGCGATCGACCGGGAGGGTGAGCGGTTCGTCGTCCGGGGCGACAAGCCGCAGCGCTGGGTCCGCCAGACCGACTTCGGCAACGACGAGGCGGTCGGGTACCTCGCCGACCGGCTGGCCCGCCTCGGCGTCGAGGAGGCGCTCGGCGAGGCCGGCGCGCAGCCGGGCGACGAGGTGCAGATCGGCGAGGTGGTGTTCGACTGGGAGCCGGCGACGACCGCCGGGTCCTACCGGCTCGCGCACGGTCCGCGTCGCCGTGACCCGCGCCTGGAGGGCCGGTGACCGGCTGCCGCAGCGAGGTCCGCGACGCGCGGCGGGTGGTGGTCAAGGTGGGCTCCTCGTCGCTGACCACGCGCGCCGGGGGTCTGGACGGGGAGCAGGTCGACGCACTCGTCGCCACCCTCGCCGCGCAGCGCGCCGGCGGCCGCGAGGTGGTGCTCGTCTCCTCCGGCGCGATCGCCGCCGGGCTGGTCCGCCTGGGTTTCACCACCCGCCCGCGTGATCTCGCGACGCTGCAGGCGGCGGCGAGCGTGGGCCAGGGGCTGTTGCTGGAGCGGTACACGACCGCGTTCGCCGGCCACGGGCTGCTCGTCGGCCAGGTGCTGCTCACCGCGGACGACGTCGTCCGCCGCTCGCACTACCGCAACGCGCACCGGACGCTGACCCGGCTGCTGCAGTTGGGCACCGTCCCCGTGGTCAACGAGAACGACACGGTCGCCACCGACGAGATCCGCTTCGGGGACAACGACCGGCTCGCCGCGCTGGTCGCCCACCTCGTGCACGCCGACCTGCTGGTGCTGCTCTCCGACGTCGACGGGTTGTACGACGGCGACCCCCGGCGACCCGGTGCCCGGCTGGTCACCGAGGTGCACGGTGACGACGACCTCGTGGGGGTGCGCACCGGTGGCGTCGGGTCGCACGTCGGCACCGGCGGGATGGCGACGAAGGTGGACGCGGCGCGGATCGCCGCGGCGGCGGGGGTTCCCGTGGTGCTCACCGCCGCGCCGCACGCCGCGGCGGCGCTCGCCGGCACCGCGGTCGGCACCCACTTTCGGCGGACCCGCACGCGGACACCCGCCCGCCTGCTCTGGCTCGCGTACGCCGCGGCCGCCCACGGCCGGCTGCACCTCGACCGGGGGGCCGTGCACGCGGTCGTCGACCGCCGCCTGTCGCTGCTGCCGCCCGGAGTCACCGCGGTGGACGGGCGTTTCGTCGCCGGTGATCCGGTCGACCTTCTCGACGAAAACGGCCACGCGGTGGCCCGCGGACTGGTCAACTACGACTCGGAGGAGCTGCCCGCGCTCCTGGGCCGGTCCACCCACGACCTGTCCCGCGAGCTCGGACCGGCGTACGAGCGGGAAATCGTCCACCGCGACGACCTCGTGTTGCTGCGCGGGCGGTGACAGAGGGCGGGCGGTGACAGAGGGCGGGCGGTGACAGAGGGCCGTGACCGGGGCACCGTGGCGGAGGGAGGCGGCGTGGCGCACCGCAGTCGCCTCTGGCACGTGACGCTCACCGTCGGTGGCCCGCCACAGCATCCGGACGCCGTGCTCGCGGCTCTCGACCGGCTCGGCCAGGAGCAGCCGTTCCTGCTCTCCGGGCGCTACTCGTCCGAGCGCGCCGAGCTGCGCTACTGGGAGGAGGCGGCGGACTGCGGCGACGCCGCCGCGCTCGCGCTGCGGCTGTGGGGTGAGCACCGCGACAGCGCGCAGCTGCCCCCGTGGACCGTGCTGGCGATCGAGGTCGTGGAGCGGGGGCTGTTCCGCGACCGCGGCGGGAAGGCCGGAGCCCCGCTCGCCCTGGTGCCCTCGGGCGGCTGGCGACCCTACTGACCCCGTCGGCCACCCCCTCACGGTGATCGCGATTGTGCGCGCCTGACCCCCATGTCCGGGGCCCTCGGTGCCACGTCCACGATCATCGCGCAGGAGTGGACTACGCTGGTGCCCATGTCCGACGAGGTCGCCGTCCTCGACGCCGCCCGGCGTGCCCGCGCCGCCGCCGCCGACCTCGCCCCGCTGGCCCGCGCCGTGAAGGACGCCGCGCTGCACGCGATGGCCGACGCGCTCGACGGCGCGGCCGCCGAGGTGCTCAGCGCCAACGCCGCGGACGTCGCGCGGGCACGGGCCGCCGGGATGGCCCCCGGACTGCTCGACCGTCTCTCGCTCGACGAGGCGCGGGTGCGCGAGATGGCCGACGGTCTGCGCGCGGTCGCCGGGCTGCCCGACCCGGTGGGCGAGGTGGTCCGCGGAGTGATGCTGCCGAACGGGCTAGAGCTGCGGCAGGTCCGGGTGCCGCTCGGCGTCATCGGGATCATCTACGAGGCGCGGCCGAACGTCACCGCCGACGCCGCGGGGCTGTGCGTGAAGAGCGGCAACGCGGTGCTGCTGCGCGGCTCGTCGTCCGCCCAGTCCTCGAACGAGGCGGTCGTGCGCGTGCTCGCCGCGGCGGCCGGCGCCGCGGGGCTGCCCGAGGACGCCGTCCAGCTCGTGCCGGGCACGTCGCACGAGTCCGTGAAGCACCTCATGCGGGCCCGCGGCCTGGTCGACGTGCTGATCCCCCGCGGCGGCGCCGGGCTGATCCGGTCCGTCGTCGAGGACTCCACGGTGCCGGTCATCGAGACCGGGGTCGGCAACTGCCACGTCTACGTCGACGCCGACGCCGAGCTCGACATGGCCCTCGCGATCCTGCTCAACGCCAAGGTGCAACGCCCGTCGGTCTGCAACGCCGCGGAAACGGTTCTCGTGCACGCGGCGGTCGCGGCCGAGTTCCTGCCGCGCGCGCTGGAGGCGCTGCACGCCGCCGGGGTGACCGTCCACGGCGACCCCGTCGTCGCGGCGTGCTCCCCGAACGTGGTCCCGGCGACGGACACCGACTGGGACACCGAGTACCACGGGCTCGAGATCGCCGCCGCGGTCGTCCCGTCGCTCGACGCCGCGGTCGCCCACATCCGCCGGCACGGGTCGGGTCACACCGACGCGATCGTCACGGGTTCCCAGCGGGCGGCCCGGACGTTCGTCGCGCGGGTCGACTCCGCCGCGGTGATGGTCAACGTGTCGACCCGGTTCACCGACGGCGGCGAGTTCGGCTTCGGTGCGGAGATCGGCATCTCGACGCAGAAGCTGCACGCCCGCGGCCCGATGGGGCTGGCGGAGCTGACCTCGACGAAGTACGTCGTGGTCGGCGACGGGCACGTCCGCGGCGGCGCCTCCGGCTGACCCCGCGTCGACCGCCGCCCGCATTGCCCGCGTTCCCGTGGCGGAGCAGGCTAGCCGCATGGGCATCGAGGTGACCGGGCCGCGCGACGAGGCGACAGCGAGCATCCTGACCGACGACGCGCTGGAGTTCGTGGCGCTGCTGCAGCGGACCCACGGCCCGCGGCGGGCGGAGCTCCTGCAGGCCCGCCGGGAGCGGCAGGCCGCGC
>DATGDX010000464.1:0-2379 GCA_035310665.1 Mycobacteriales bacterium
CGCAGGAAGGACGCAAGGAGGTAGTACCCCACGATCGCGGTCATCGTCGCCGCGACGACCATGAGAAAGTGCCGGTCGCCCTGCGGAACGATCTGATCCACCAAGAGCCCGGTCAGCACCGGAAGCGCGAGGGCGAGCAGCTGCAGCAGGAGGGACGCTACTAGCCCGGATCTTTCGTCCAGGTGGCGCGTCCCTTGATCAACGGGCAGGTCGGCCGGTCGTCACCGAGATTGTGCCGGGCGGCAACGACAGTTCGCCCGAGGTCGTCTCGGTGCCGCCGGTTCCACGAGCCGGGCCGCTTGCTGGTCGTCGGGATTGGCCTGGTCCGCGTTCAGCCGGGGGCGGGGAGTCCGCGCAGGGTGGTGACGGCGTCGGTGAGCAGGCGGGTCCAGGGTCCGTGGCTGGAAAGGCGCAGCAGCACGCGGCGTCCGGTGCGCACGAGCCGGCCCGCCGCGGAGAACAGCCGCAGCCGCAGTCGCTTCGGCTCCCAGCGCCGCGCGGGCTCCTCGGCCAGGGCCAGCAGCTGCATCCAGGCGGTCAGCTCGCAGGCGAGCGCGACCAGCGCACACCAGATCCGGTTCTGGTCCAGCTCGTGCAGCGGCAGGTTGGCGAGCCCGGTGTCCTTGGCCGCCCGGATGCGGTCCTCGGCCCGGGCGCGGCGGCGGTGGCGCAGCTCGAGGTCGGCGAGCTGGCTACCCGGCCCGCCGGGCGGGGTGTTGGTGGCGAAGGCGGTCAGCCGGTGTCCGTCGACGTCGGTGAGCCGCAGCTGCGCACCGGGATGCGGCCGCTCCTTGCGGACGATGACGCGCATCCCGGCCGGCCAGCGGGACAGGTCGAGCAGGCCGGTGAGCTCGGCGACCCAGGCGCCCTCGCGGACCTCGCCGTCGGCGTCGTAGGCCGGCCTCCACGCGTCCGCGGGAATCTTTGCGATCGCGGCCGCGGCGTCGTTCGGCAGCGGAAACCCCACCGAGTAGGCCAGGGCGCGCCCGCGCGCGGTCAGCCAGCGCAGGAACTCGTGCGTGGCGCCGGCCGCGTCGGCCCGCACGAGGACCGAGCGGCCGCGCCGGCGCCCGGGCAGCTGGCGCAGCGCGTCGGCGACGCCCCGGACGTGGTCGGCGGCGGTGTTGGACCCCGCATTGCCGGGACGCAGCAGCACGGCCAACGGCTCCCCGGTGCCGTCGGGCCCGTGGTCGGCGAACGCCCACAGGGGATGGTGGCCGTAGCCGCGCTTGAACGTCGGCGCCGCGCCCTCCTTGTCCGAATGCGCGGTGACAGCGTCGCGTCGACGTCGATGACGACGGGCCGGCGCGCGCTCGCGTCGCGGTCGGGGGCGTGCTCGCCCGCCGCCCGCCGACACCCGCGCCCGTGCGGCCGCCCGCGCCCGGTCGATCGCGGCGAGCACCCGGGTCGCGTCCGCGGCGAGCCGGTCGAGGACGCGGGACACGGTCGGGTCGGAGGCCACCCGCCCGTAGAGACCGGGCTCGGCGCGCAGCAGCGCGACGTCGGCCAGGCAGTCCCCGCCCAGCGCCAGCGTGATCGCGAGGTCGCAGAGCACCTTGGCCGGCGGGTGCACCGCCGTCGGCCGATGCCAGGCCGCCAGCTCGGCCGCGAGGGCCCGGTCGAGCCCGGCGACCCGCACCGTCTCGGTGAGCAGCACGCCGCCGGCCTGCGCCACCGTCGCCGACCCCGCCGCGTCCACCCGGACCCACGGATAGCATCCGCTACGCTTGTTCACCTGGAAGGTGCTCCTCGACCGGTCGGATTGTGGCCCTCAGCAAGTCACATTCTCGCTGGTCGGGAGCACTTTTCAGTTGAGCGACACACCTTCTGGGATCAGTTTCGGTGAAAGCCCAGGTTAGGCTCCCCGCGCCCGCCGTCGGCGCCGCACCCGCTCCCGCTCCTCCGCGCTCATTCCGCCCCAGACCCCGTAACGCTCGTCGGCACGAAGCGCATAGTCCAGGCACTCCCCCGCCACCGGGCAGCTTCGGCAGATCTGCTTGGCCGCGGCCTCCCGGAACCCGGCGTACCGGCCCCGTTCCTCATCGGGCGGGAAGAACAGGTCGCGGTCCTCGAACCGGCACGCCGCGGAGTCCTGCCAGGCGCCCGGGGCCAGCGCGGCCGGCAGCGGCGCGAGGGCATAGGACGGCAGCGCGCTCATGCGCTCACTTCCTTTGGGATCGGAACCGACGGAGCACAGCGCTCGCAGCGCTCGCCGTCCGGATCGGCGAGCCCCCGGCGGCAGAACGAGCAGGCGCCACAGCCGCCGGGATCGCCGTGGGCGCAGGGCTCGGGCGGGGGCTGGGAAGCCCTCCGTTGGTGGGCCGCCCGCTCCGCGGCCCGCAGCTTCCGCGGTGCCGGTTCGAGCGCGTAGCGGCGCAG
>DATGDX010000465.1:0-13322 GCA_035310665.1 Mycobacteriales bacterium
ACCGCCCCGGATGCCGCGGGAACCGTCCTCGGCATCCCGCGGGTGGCCGCGGCGACCGCGCTCGTCGCCGGCGTCATGACCATCCTCATGGGCGTCGTCGGACGCTACCCGTTCGCGATCGCGACCGGTCTCGGGTTGAACGCGTTCGTGGCCGTCGCGATCGCGTCGCGGATGACGTGGCCCGAGGCGATGGGCCTCGTCGTCCTCGAGGGCCTCGTCATCGCGGTGCTCGTGCTCACCGGCTTCCGGGTCGCGGTCTTCCACGCGATCCCGGCGCAGCTCAAGACAGCGATCTCGGTCGGGATCGGCCTGTTCATCGCGCTCGTCGGGTTCGTCGACGCGGGGTTCGTGCGGCGCACCGCGACGGGACCGGTGCCGGTCCAGCTCGGCGTGTCCGGACAGCTGACCGGGTGGCCCGTCGCCGTGTTCGTCGTCGGTCTGCTGCTCACCACCGTCCTGGTGGCCCGCGGCGCGCCGGGGGCGATCCTCACCGGCATCGTGGTGACCACCGCGCTCGCGATCCTCGTCGAGGCGCTCGCCGCCGTCGGGCCGTCCGTGCTCGGCCCGGGCAAGACCAACCCGTCGGGGTGGGCCCTCAACGTGCCGCGACTGCCCGACACGGTGGTCGCCTCGCCCGACCTGTCGCTGCTCGGCCGGGTCAGCCCGTTCGGCGGGTTCGCCGAGGTCGGCGTGCTCGCCGCGGTGCTGCTCGTCTTCACGCTCATGCTCGCCGACTTCTTCGACACGATGGGCACGATCGTCGGCGTCGGCGGGGAGGCGGGACTGCTCGACGAGCAGGGCCGGCTGCCCGACGCCGGGCGGGTGCTGTTCGTCGACTCGCTCGCGGCGGTCGCCGGCGGCGCCACGTCGACCTCGTCCAACACGACGTACATCGAGTCGGCGGCCGGGGTGGGCGAGGGGGCCCGGACCGGGTTCGCCTCCGTGGTGACCGGGGTGCTGTTCCTGCTCGCGCTGTTCCTGACCCCGCTGGTGTCCGTCGTGCCGTTCGAGGCGGCGACCCCGGCGCTCGTCGTCGTCGGGTTCCTCATGACCACCCAGGTGCGGACGATCGACTTCGGCGACGTCGGGATCGCGATCCCGGCCTTTTTCACCATCGTGCTGATGCCGTTCACGTACTCGATCACGAACGGGATCGGGGCCGGCTTCGTGTCCCACGTCGTCATCCGCGCGGCGCAGGGCCGGGCGCGCGAGATCCACCCGCTGCTGTGGGTGGTCGCGGCCCTGTTCGTCGTCTACTTCGCGATCGCTCCGCTGCAGCGGCTGCTCGGCGTCGCCTGACGCTGCCCGCGCCCGGCGACTCGTTAGCCGTTCTAACGGATACTGGAGGCATGCGCTCCACGACAGACCCCTCCACAGACCCCTCCACAGACCCCTCCCTGTCCAGCGCGCTGCGCCTCTCGGTGGTGCGGCTCGCGCGTCGGTTGCGGTCCGAGCGTGCGCCCAGCGACCTGACGCTCACCCAGCTGTCGGTCCTGGCCACTCTCGACCGGCACGGGCCGCTGACCCCGGGCGAGTTGGCCGTGCACGAGAAGGTCCAGCCCCCGTCGATGACCCGGGTCGTGGCCAGCGTCGAGACGCGCGGTCTGGTCACCCGGACCCAGCACCCCACCGACCGGCGTCAGGTCCTCGTCGCGCTCACCGCGTCCGGCAGCCGGCTGCTCAGCGAGGACCGGCGGCGCCGCGACGCGTGGCTCGCCCACCGCCTCGCCGAGCTCAGTGCCGACGAGCGCGCGGTCCTGCGCGCCGCCACCCCGATCCTCGACCGGCTCGCCGCGGGATGAGCCCCACCTTCGGCTCGCTGCGCATCCGCAACTACCGCCTGTTCGCCTCGGGACAGGTCGTCTCGCTCACGGGCACGTGGATGCAGCGGGTCGCGCAGGACTGGCTGGTGCTCCAGCTCACCGGCAGCGGCGTCGCGGTCGGCATCACCACCGGGCTGCAGTTCCTGCCGCTCCTGCTGTTCGGGCTGTACGGCGGGATCCTCGCCGACCGCTACCCCAAGCGGCGGACGCTGCTGATCACTCAGGTCGCCATGGGGCTGGTCGCCCTGACCCTCGGCCTGCTCACGGTCACCGGTGCGGTGACCGTGCAGCACGTCTACCTGCTCGCGCTGCTGCTCGGCGTGATCACTGCCGTCGACACCCCGGTGCGGCAGGCGTTCGTGACGGAGCTGGTCGGCCGCGAGCACGTGGCCAACGCGGTGGGTCTGAACTCCGCGACGTTCAACGCCGCTCGCGTCCTCGGCCCCGCCGTTGCCGGCCTGATCATCACGGTGGGGGGCACCGGCCCGGTGTTCCTCGTCAACGCGGCGTCGTTCGCCGCGGTCGTCGCCGGCCTCGCGCTCATGCACGACGAGGAACTGTTCGTCGGGGAGCGCCCGGTCGGGCGGCGGCCGGGACAGTTCCGCGAGGGTCTGGGGTACGTCGCCCGTCGCCCCGACCTGCTGTGGCCGATCGTGCTGGTCGGGGTGATCGGCACCTTCGGGCTGAACTTCCAGATGACCACCGCCCTCATGGTCACCGACGTGTTCCGGCGGGATGCCGCGGCCTACGGCCTGCTGTCCAGCTCCCTCGCGTTCGGCTCGCTGATCGGCGCGCTGCTGGCGGCCCGCCGGGAGGAGCCGCGGCAGCGGTGGCTGATCGGCGCGGCGCTCGCGTTCGGCCTGCTCGAGGTCGCGGCCGGGCTGATGCCGTCGTACACCGCGTTCATGGTCTGGCTGGTGCCGACCGGCGTGGCGATCCTCACGTTCACCACGACCGCCAACGCGACCGTGCAGCTCGGCGCAGACGCCGCGATGCGCGGGCGGGTCATGGGCCTGTACGTGCTGGTGTTCCTCGGCGGCACGCCGATCGGCGCGCCGTTCATGGGCTGGGTGGCGGAGCGCTTCGGCCCGCGCTGGTCGCTCGTCGGGGGCGGGCTCGTCTGCGCGCTCGCGGCGCTCGTCGTCGGCGTGCTGCTGTTGCGGGCTCGCGGCCTGGTGATCCGCGCGCACGTCCGGCCGCGGCCGCACCTCCACGTGGTCACCGCGCAGGACCTGCACGACGCCGCCTGACCGGCAGGACCTGGCGGTGCGCCCCTCACCCCTCCGGGTGCCGGGACACCGGGACGGAGCTCTCGTGGCTGCGGATGCTGCCCGCGTGGGCCCGCCGGCTGGGGTCGCGCCGAGCGGCGACCAGGCTGGCGATCGTCGTCGCGGTCAGGACGCCGAGGATGACCGCCAGCGACAGGGCGATCGGGACGTGCGGTATCGCGGGGTTCACCTCGTGCAGGAACGTGAGGATGAGCTTCACGCCGATGAACGCGAGGATCGCGGACAGCCCGAGCGACAGGTAGATGAGCCGGTCGAGCAGGCCGTGCAGCAGGAAGTACAGCGCGCGCAGCCCGAGCAGCGCAAACGCGTTCGCGGTGAAGACGAGGTAGGGCTCCGAGGTGACCCCGAACACCGCGGGGATCGAGTCGAGAGCGAACAGCAGGTCGGTGGTGCCGATCGCCAGGAAGACGAAGAACAGCGGGGTGACGACCCGCCGGCCGTTCTGGACCGTGGTCAGCCGCGCCTCGTCGTACTGCGTGGTCGCCGGCAACGCCCGCCGGGCCCAGCGCAGCACCGCGTTGTCCTCCACCGAGGGGTCCTCGTTGCGGTGCCGGAACAGCTGCACCGCGGTCCAGATCAGCAGGAGGCCGAAGAACAGGAACGTGACGCTGAACCGCGCGATCGCCGCGGCGCCGATCGCGATGAAGATCGCGCGCATGACCAGCGCCGCGGTGACGCCGAACAGCAGCACGCGGTGCTGGTAGGCCGCTGGCACTGCGAAGGTCGTCATGATGATGACGAAGACGAACAGGTTGTCGACCGACAGGCTCTTCTCGACCAGCCAGCCGGCGATGTACTCCACGGCCGGGCCACCGCCCCACACCGCCCACACGAGGAAGCTGAACGCGACGGCGATCCCGATGTAGAGCGCGGACCACAGCCCGGCTTCGCGCAGCGAGACCTCGTGCGGGTGGCGGGTGACCGTGACGAAGTCCAGGGCGATCAGGGCGATGATTGCCGCGATGGTGACGGCCCATCCCCAGAGGGGAACGTCCACGCGAGGAGGCTAGCGTTGCCCGCGCTCGGGGCCTGCGCCGTGCCAGGCTCTGCGTCGTGGAACCCGGCGCCGTTCCCGTCGAGGCGGCCGTCGCGGGTCGCCCACCGGCGATGCGGCTGTTCGTCGCCGTCCGGCCACCGCCCGAGGCCCTCGCCCACCTCGACGCCGCCGTGGTGTCGCACCGCGACGACTGGCTCGCGCTCGGGTGGGTGCCCGCCGAGCGCTGGCACCTCACGCTGGCCTTCCTCGGGGATGTCGACCCGGACCGCGTCGACCCGCTCGCGCAGCGGCTGGCACGCACCGCGGCCCGCCACCCGGCGCTGACCCTGTCCTTCGCCGGTGCCGGCACCTTCCCCCGCGGGCACGCGCACGCGCGGGTGGTGTGGACCGGCGTGTTCGGGGACCGCCGCGAGCTGGGGCTGCTCGCCGCGGGAGTGGTCGCGGCGGCGAGCCGGGAGCGAATCGCGGTCGACGACCGTCCGTACCGCCCGCACCTCACGCTCGCCCGGGTGCGGCGGCCCGCCGACGTGAGCCCGCTCGTCGCGGAGCTGTCGTCGTACGCCGGACCGGTGTGGACCGTCACCGACCTGCAGCTCCTGCGCAGCCACCTCGGCCCGAAGCCGCGCCACGAGACGCTGGCCCACTGGCCGCTCGGGGCCGGGTAGCCTGGCCGCGATGCGTCCTTGCCCGTGGCTGGTGCCCGCCGCCCTCGTCCTGCTCCTCGTCGTCGCGCTCGTCGGCGCCCTGGTGCGCTGACCGATGCCGCGCGCCGGGGTGTTCGCCGCCGGGGTGCTCGCCGCCGGGGTGCTCGTCCCCGCGTCGGCCGCGGCGGACACCTCCGGCGCGACCGAGCTGTTCCGGTTCCGCGACCCGCGCATCGATGAGTCCAGCGGCCTGGTCGCCTCGTCGCACGCCGACGACGTCTTCTTCACCCACAACGACTCCGGGGACCGGCGCGGGCGCTTCTTCGCCGTCGACACCGGCGGACGCACGCTCGCCGACATCCGTCCGGACGTGCGGACCACCGACGTCGAGGACATCGCCCGGCTGGGGCGCGTGCTGTGGCTCGCCGACATCGGCGACAACCGGCACCAGCGGGACGAGGTGCACCTCGTGCGTGTCCCGGAGCCGCGGCTCACCGGGCCCGTGGGAAGAATCGAGGTGCCGGCGCAGGTGTTCCGGCTGCTCTACCCGGACGGCCGGCACGACGCGGAGAGCCTGCTGGTCCAACCGGGCACCGGCCGCGCGTACGTCGCGACCGAGAGTCTGTTCGGCAGGTCCGCGCTCTACGCCGCGCCCCCGCGTCTCGACCCCGACGGGGTCACTTTGCTGACGAAGGTCGCCGACGTTCCGCTGCTGCCGACCGGCGGGGCGTTCTCGCCGAGCGGGGACCGGTCGTGTTGCGGATCTACCGGTACGCCCTGGTGTGGCGGGTCGACGGCGGTGACGTGCCGGGCGCGCTGCGCCGGCGGCCGCTGCGGGTGGCGTTGCCGGCGCAGCGGCAGGGCGAGGGGGTGACGTTCACCCGCGGCGGGACCCGGCTCGTGGTGACAGCGAGGGCGCCTGGCAGCCCGTGTACGCGGTTGCGCTGCCGGAGCCGTCACCCACGCGGCGCGCGGCGACCGACCGGGCCCCGGACCCGGCTCCCGGCACGGCGCCGAACACAGCCTCCGGCACGGTCCCGAACACGGGCACGGACACGGTAGAGCGGGCGGACCCCGATGGGGGCCCACCCGCTCGACCGTGGCTGTTCGGCGGTCTCGCCGCCGTGGCGCTCGCCGGGGCGTTCGCGGGCCTCGCCCGCCGGCAGCGCCCTCGAGGGCCGTCGAGGCCACCGAGGCGGCGTTAGGCGCCCTCGCCGCCCGACATGACGTCGCTGGACCTCGCCTCGCCGCCGCCCGCGTCGATGACCTTCGGTTGGTCGCCCCGGCTGATCTGCACCTTGCGCGGCTGCGCCTGCGCGGCAAGCGGGACCGTGATCCGGAGCACCCCGTTGTCGTAGGTCGCCTGCAGGGCCTCGGTGTCCAGCCCCTCGCCGAGGACCATCTGCCGGGTGAACTCACCCTGCGGGCGCTCGGCGACGAGCACCTCTTCGGCCTCGGCGCTGCTGCTGCGCCGCTGCGCGTGCACCGTCAGCGCGTTGCGCTCGGCGGTCACGTCGATCGTGTCGGCGTCGACCCCCGGGAGGTCCAGCTCGATGTGCCAGGCGTTGTCGCGCTTGTAGACATCCATCGGCATGCCGTGCGGCATGCGCGTGCCCGACATCAGTTGGTTGGCGAGGCGGTCGAGGTCGCGGAACGGGTCACGGAAGGGATCGAACCGCAGGATCGCCATCGTCACGCACCCCCTGAAAGTCTCGGATGATCACCTGCACTCGGGACATACCCAGGTCGTGGGCGGATATGCCTCAGCCGAGGCGCTCCACGACGTGGTCGATGCAGCTGGTCAGCGCCTCCACGTCCGCCGGGTCCACCGCGGGGAACATCCCGATCCGCAGCTGGTTGCGCCCGAGCTTGCGGTAGGGCTCGGTGTCGACGATCCCGTTCGCGCGCAGCGCGGCCGCCACCCGGGCGGCGTCCACCTCGGCGTCGAAGTCGATGGTGCCGACGACAAGGGAGCGCTGCGCCGGGTCGGCGACGAAGGGAGCGGCGTACTCCGACTTCTCGGCCCAGGTGTACAGCCGTCGGGCCGAGTCGGCGGTCCGCGCGGTCGCCCAATCGAGACCGCCGTTGCGGACGAGCCACTCGACCTGGTCGGCGAGGAGGAACAGCGCGGCCAGCGGCGGGGTGTTGTAGGTCTGGTCCTTGCGCGAGTTGTCGATCGCCGTCGCCAGGTCGTACGACGCCGGCACCCACCGCCCGCTCGCCGCCAGGTGGTCCACCCGCTCGAGCGCGGCGGGGGACAGCAGCGCGAGCCAGAGCCCGCCGTCGGACGCGAAGCACTTCTGCGGGGCGAAGTAGTAGACGTCGAACTGCTCCGGGTCGACCGGCAGCCCGCCGGCCCCGCTGGTCGCGTCGACCACCACCAGCGCGTCGGCGTCGGCTCCCTCGACCCGCCGGATCGGCATCATCACGCCGGTCGACGTCTCGTTGTGCGTGAGCGCGTAGGCGTCGACGCCAGCCTCCGCGCGGGGCAGCGGGTGCGTGCCCGGCTCCGCGGCGATGACGGTCGGCTCGGCGAGGAAGGGTGCGCGACGCGCGGCGGTGGCGAACTTGCCGGAGAACTCCCCGAAGTCCAGGTGCTGCGAGCGCTCGCGGATCACGCAGAACGTCGCGACGTCCCAGAACGCGGTCGACCCGCCGTTGCCGAGGGCCACCTCGTAGCCGTCCGGCAACCCGAACAGCTCCCGCAGCTCGTCGCGCACCCGCCGGACCACCGCTTTGACCGGAGCCTGGCGGTGCGAGGTGCCGAGGTATGCGGTGCCGGTCGCGGCGAGGGCCGCCAGCGCCTCGGGTCGCACCTTGGACGGGCCCGACCCGAACCGGCCGTCGGCGGGCTTCAGGTCCGGAGGGATCGTGAGGGTGTCGGCCACGCGGCGAGGATAGCGGCCCGGATAGGACTGGGCCCCGCCGTGCCCGCGTTCGCGGTGGGTCAGCCCAGGGACATCACGTTGATCGGCGGCCAGCCCTCGACGTCCTCGGGAGGGCGCGGCCCGGGCCCGATGTACCGGGCGGTCGGGCGGATCAGGCGCCCGGTGCGCTTCTGTTCGAGGATGTGGGCGCTCCACCCGGCCAGCCGCGCGCAGGTGAACATCGAGGTGAACATGTGCGGCGGGACCTCGGCGAAGTCGAGCAGCACCGCGGACCAGAACTCGACGTTGGTCGCGATAACCCGCTCGGGATAGCGCGCGCACAGCTCCTCGAGCGCGGCCTTCTCCAGCGCCTCGGCGACCTCGACACGGGGGGCGCCGAGCGCCTTCGCGGTCCGCCGCAGCACCCGCGCCCGGGGGTCCTCGGCCCGGTAGATCCGGTGCCCGAAACCCATCAGGCGCTGACCGCGGTCGAGGAGGCGGCGCACGTACGCCGACGCGTCGCCCTCGCGCTCCACGTCTTCGAGCATCTTCAGCACGCGGGAGGGGGCGCCGCCGTGCAGCGGGCCGGACAGCGCGCCGACCGCGGCGGACAGCACCGCCGCCACGTCCGCACCGGTGGACGCGACGACCCGGGCGGTGAACGTGGATGCGTTCATCCCGTGCTCGGCCGCGGAGACGAAGTAGGAGTCGACGGCCCGCACGTGGTCGGGGTTCGGCTCCCCCCGCCACCGGATCATCATCCGCTCGACCACGGTCCGCGCCTGGTTGATGCGACTCTCCGGCACCATCGGGAGACCCAGGCCGCGCGCGGACTGGGCGACGAACGACATCGCGAGCACCGACACCCGGGCGAGGTCGTTGCGCGCGGTCTGGTCGTCGGTGTCGAGCAGCGCGTGGAGCCCCCACAGCGGCGCGAGCATCGCCAGCGCGCTCTGCACGTCGACCCGGGGGTCGCCGGTGCGGATCGGCAGCGGGAACGGCTCGGCGGGCGGCAGCCCCGGGTTGAACTTGTTGTCGACGAGCAACCCCCACACGTTGCCGTACGACACCCGCCCCACGAGGTCTTCGATGTCGAGGCCGCGGTAGCGAAGGGCGCTGCCCTCCTTGTCCGGCTCCGCGATCGTCGTCTCGAACGCGACGACTCCCTCGAGCCCGGGCTTGAACTCGGACATGGCCCGCTCCCGTCGCTGGGGTTCTCGGTGTCCGCCTCGGTGTTCGCCTCGGTGTCCGTCTCGGGGGGCCGGGAAGCCGTGCGGATGGATCGGATAATAGGTGCGGCGTGCTAGGAACGCGTCCCGTGAAGGGGTCGGAGTCTGCGGCGGGGGGCGGGGCGTCGATCGGGGAGCTGCGCCGCTCGTACCGGTTGGCCGGGCTGGACGAGGCGGCGCTCGCGCCGGACCCGTTCGCGCAGTTCGGCCGCTGGCTGACCGACGCCGTGGCCGCCGGGGTTCCCGAGCCCAACGCGATGGTCCTCGCCACCGCCGACGCGGCCGGGCGCCCCAGCACCCGGATGGTGCTGCTGAAGGGCTACGACGAGCGCGGGTTCGTCTTCTTCACCAACTACCGCTCCCGGAAGGCCCGCGAGCTCGGCGACAACCCCCGGGCGAGCCTGCTGTTCCCCTGGCTGATGCTCGAACGCCAGGTGATCGTGGTGGGGGACGTGGCGCGGGTCGCGACCGAGGAGAGCGACGCGTACTGGGCGACGCGGCCGCGCGGCTCCCAGCTCGGCGCGTGGGCCAGCGCGCAGTCGTCGGTCCTGTCCGCCCGCGAGGAGCTGGAGCGCTCGTACGCCGAGGCGGCCGCGCGCTGGCCCGACGGCGTACCCGTGCCCCGGCCGGGGCACTGGGGCGGGTTCCGGGTGGCCCCGCGGACGGTGGAGTTCTGGCAGGGACGACCGGAGCGGCTGCACGACCGACTGCGCTACCGGCGCGCGGGGCCCGGCTGGATCGTGGAACGCCTGGCCCCGTAAGCCGCCGCCCGCCGCCGCTGCCGCCGCCCGCGGTGCCGTTGATCATGTTTGCTGAACGAGTTGCTCACAGAAGCGGGACAAACCGCCCACGCTTTGGGTGCCGTCGATCAGGTTTGTTGATCAACGGCACCACCCCGCGCGCGGCGGCAGGCGCGCGGGCCGTGGGCGCGGTTACGGGTGGCCGATCGTGGCGGGGTCCACGGCGATCCATACCGCGCTGGCCCGCCCCAGCACCCGGCTGTCGGCGTCGTACGCCGTCGTCACCGAGAACGACTTGCGGTCCTCCTGCCCGACCAGCTTGCCCATGACCACGACGTCCTCGCCGACCTCGGGGACCGCCTCGACCTGACCGGTCACGCGCCCGAGCACCATCGGGCGCCCGAGCAGGTCGACGGCCCACCCCCCGGGGCAGTCCAGCGCCGCCCACACGAACTCCGGCGCGGTCCGGCCGTCGCGGGTCAGCGAGGGGTGGGGACGCCACAGCGCGGCGACGGTGTCCGGGGCGACCGAGCCGGGCTCGAGCCGCAGCCCGTCACCCGCCTCCCGCGCGATCCCGCACACGAAGCAGCCAGGGAACGGGTGCAGCTCACGCCCCCGGTAGCGCTGCGCGGCCGCGGCCGCCTCCCCGGCGGACACCGGGGGGACGACGTCGACGTCGAGCCTCGCCGGTGCCGCCTCTGCCACGAGCTGGCCGTCGTGGCGCACCTCCACCCGGTCCCCGTCGCGCACGACGTCCATCGCCGCCTCGATCGGGGGTGGGCGGCGCAGCGTCACCACCGCGGCGTCCGGGCCGGGCTGGGCGACGACGAACGCGGCGAGCCGGCCGGCCATGTACCCGCCGTTCGCCGACCCGGGCGGCCCCGCGAACCGGGCGGGGACGGTCAGGTGGGTGGTCAGGTCGAGGGTCACGCGAGAACCTCCGCGGCAACTCGTAGGTCCGCGACCAGGCCGGCGTACGAGGCCGCGCGGTCGTCGGCCCGCAGCACCGCCGACGGGTGGATCGTGGGGAGCAGGAACCGCGCTGCGGTCATGCCGTCCTCGTCCGGCGCGGGGAACGGCAGCAGCGTGCCGCGGGACCTGGTCACCCGAAACGACGGCCCGAGCAGCGCCTGGGCGGCGGTCGCGCCGAGCGTCACGACGACCTCGGGGTCGAGCAGGGCGAGCTCGGCGTCGAGCCAGGGACGGCAGGCGGCGATCTCCCACCGATCGGGGGTGGCGTGGATGCGCCGCTTGCCGGCGCCGGTCGCGGTGAACTTGAAGTGCTTGACGACGTTGGTGACGTAGGCGGTGCCACGGTCGATCCCCGCCTCGTCCAGCGCCTCGTCGAGGAGCCGCCCGGCGGGCCCGACGAACGGGTGCCCTCGGCGGTCCTCCTGGTCGCCCGGCTGCTCGCCGACGAGGACGACCCGGGCCGCCGGCGACCCTTCCCCGAAGACGGTCTGCGTCGCCCCGGCGTACAGGTCACACCCCCGGCAGCCGGCCGCGGCGGCGCCCAGCCGGTCGAAATCGGCGTCGGGTGGGAGGTACGCCGACGCGGTCGGCCACTGTTCCCGCGGTCGGCTGGCGGGCTCCCCGTCGGCCATGACCGTCACCGTACCCAGCCGCCCCGGGCCCCACCACGGCCCCACCACGGCGCCACCACCGCCCCGCCAACCGCCCCGCCAACCGCCCGCCAACCCGCTCGCCGACCGAACCACCCCGGCCGCCCCGGCTGGTTGACTGGGCGCAGCAGCGGCGAGGAGGGCGAGGTGACCGTCGAGCGGCTGGAGGTCGCCCTGCTCGTCGGCGCCGTCGTCGTCCTCGTCGCCGCGGTCGCGGTCCGCTGGTCCACCCGGGTCGGCCTCCCGAGCCTGCTCGTCTACCTGGCCCTCGGGATCGCGCTCGGGCAGGGCGCCGGGCTGCGCGTCGGCGACCCGGTGCTCGCCGAGGCGCTCGGCTTCGCCGCGCTCGTCGTGATCCTGGCCGAGGGCGGGCTCACGACCCGGTGGAGCTCGGTGCGCTCGGCGATGCCTCTTGGCGTGGCCCTCGCCACGGTCGGTGTCGCGGTCAGCATCGTCGTCGTCGCGCTGGCCGCGCGGTACCTGCTGTGGCAGCCGTGGCGGAACGCGCTGCTGCTCGGCGCGGTCCTCGCCTCCACCGACGCGGCGGCCGTCTTCGCGACGCTGCGCCGGCTTCCGCTGCGGCCGCGCCTCGTTCGGGTGCTCGAGGCGGAGTCCGGGCTCAACGACGCCCCGGCGGTCATCCTCGTCGTGCTCCTCAGCTCCCCGAGCTGGGAGACCGCCGCGCCGCTCGGGCTCGTCGGGCTGGTCGCGTTCGAGCTGGCGCTGGGGGCGGCGGTCGGGGTCGCGATCGGGGCGGCGGGCGGGTGGCTGCTGCCCCGCGCCGCGCTGCCCGCCGCCGGCCTGTACCCGTTGGCCGCGCTCGCCTTCACCGTTCTCGCGTACGCCGTCGCCGCGCTCGCGCACGCCAGCGGGTTCCTCGCCGTGTACGTCGCCGCGGTCGTGCTCGGCAACGTGCCGATGCCGCACCGGCGGGCCACGCTCGGGTTCGCGCAGGCGCTCGCCTGGCTCGCGCAGATCGGGCTGTTCGTGCTCCTCGGGCTGCTCGTCACGCCGGAGCGGCTGGGCGCCGCGGTGCTCCCCGCGCTCGCCGTGGCGGTGGTCCTGCTCCTCGCGGCCCGGCCGCTGTCCGTGCTGGCCAGCGCCGCGCTGTTCCGGCTGCCCTGGTCCGAGCAGGCGTTCCTCTCCTGGGCGGGGCTGCGGGGCGCCGTGCCGATCGTGCTGGCCACGATCCCGGTCGCCGCGGGGATCGACGGCGCCGACCGACTGTTCGACGTCGTGTTCGTGCTCGTCGTGATCCTCACCTTGATCCAGGGTCCCGGGCTCGCCACGATCGCCCGCCGGCTCGGGGTCGCGGCGCCCGCGGAGCCGGTGGAGGTCGAGGTGGAGTCCGCCCCGTTGGAGGACCTCGGCGCCGACCTCATCCAGTTGCGGATCCCGGCGCAGTCGAAGCTGCACGGCGTCGAGGTCGGGGAGCTGCGGCTGCCGACGGGCGCCGCGGTCACCCTCGTGGTCCGCGACGGCCGCAGCTTCGTTCCCGAGCTCACGACGGGTCTGCGCGCCGGTGACGAGCTGCTCGTCGTCGCGACGAGCGAGTGCCGCCCGGCGGTCGAGCAGCGGCTGCGCGCGGTCAGCCGGCGGGGCAGGCTCGCGGCGTGGCTGGGCGAGCGCGGCGAGGAGACGGCCGGGTGGTGAGGCCGCCAGCGTACCGCGCCGTACAGTGACGTTCACGTCACCCTGTCTGCACTCGGGAGGCCCGGCATGTCCGTCGCGGCGTGTGGCGACGCCCGGTGAGGCTGTACGCCGATCTGCCCGCCGCCCGCGCCCGCCAGCTTGCCGCGGACGGTCTCGTGCTCGCGTGGAGCGGGTTCTGGGTGTGGGCCGCGACGCGCGTGCACGGCCTCGTCCTCGCGCTGGCCATGCCGGGGGAGCGGCTCGAGGACGCGGGTCGAGGGCTCGCCGACAGCCTCGACCGGGCGGGCGAGGCGGCCGCGGCCCTGCCGCTGGCGGGTGACGAGCTCGCCGTGCCCCTCCGAACCGCCCGCGACGCCGCCGCCGCGCTCGCGGCGACGGGGCGGACGGCGCAGGCAACCGTGGACCACCTGGCGCTGTGGCTGGCGGTGCTCGTCGGCGCGCTGCCGGTCGTCGTCGCG
>DATGDX010000466.1:0-1599 GCA_035310665.1 Mycobacteriales bacterium
CAGGTGGCCCTTACTCAGTGACAGTGCACTGTGCCGCGAGGGATCGACGCGCTGTGACAGGAGGTCGCAGTTAGCTCGGCTCTCCGCCCGTTATTACACGCACCGGAAGAGGGTGGATCAATAGCTCATATCCCTGTATCATTCCAACCCTACCGTAACGCGAGCGAGAAATCGTCAATAGTTATGGACCGCGTTTTCCTGAACGATCACGCGGCGACCTCTTGAGCGGCTTGCTCGGGCCGCTCGACCAGGACTCCCTTCTCGAACTTGGCGCCGGCGCGGACGAGCGCGACCAGGTGGGCACCGTTGACGTAGCGCCAGTGCCCCTGCGCGGCCTCGAGCAGCTTGAACACCATGGCGAGTCCGGCGGCCCGGCTGCCCGGGCCCTTCGTGACCTTGGTCCGTAGCCGGACCGTGGCGAAGGTCGACTCGATCGGGTTCGAGGTCTTCAGGTGCACCCAGTGCTCGGCGGGGAAGTCGTAGAACGCGAGCAGCTGCTCGCGATCGTCGACGATTTTCGCCACCGCCTTGGGGTACTTCGCGCCGAACAGCTCGGCGAAGGTGTCGATGGCGGCGTCGGCGTGCGCGCGGTCCTCGGCGTCGCGGATCTCGGCCAGCGCCTGGCGGGCGGCGGGCTGCGCGCTCGTCGGCAGGCAGTCCAACACATTGGCGACCTTGTGGACCCAGTCCCGCTGCTCCCGGGTCTCCGGGAACACCTCGCGCAGCGCCGCCCAGAACCCCAGCGCCCCGTCCCCGACGGCGAGCACCGGGGCGCGCATCCCCCGCCGCCGGCAGTCCCGCAGCAGATCAGCCCAGCTGGCGGTGGACTCGCGGTGGCCGTCGGCGAGGGCGACCAGCTCCTTCCTGCCGTCCGCGCGCACCCCGACCATGACCAGGGTGCACACCCGGTCCTCGTCCAGCCGGACGTTGAAGTGCACCCCGTCCACCCACAGGTAGACGTAGTCCACCGCGGACAGGTCCCGCTCGGCGAACCGGCGTTGTTCCTCCTGCCAGGTGGTGGTCAGCCGGGTGACGACCGACGCGGACAGCCCCGCCTTGGAGCCGAAGAACGCCTCCAACGCCGGCACGAAATCGCCGGTGGACAGCCCGTGCAGGTACAGCAGCGGCAGCACCTCGGTCACCTTCGGCGAGCGCCGGCACCACGGCGGCAGAATCCCGGAGCGGAACCGCCGCCGCTGCCCGCTCGCCTCGTCGACACGCCGGTCGTCGACCCGCGGCGCGCGCACCTCGACCGCACCCGCCGCGGTCGTCACCCGCCGCGGCCGCGCGTGCCCGTTGCGCACCACCAACCGCCGCCCGGCCTCGGCCCGCTCGTGAGCGTGCGCGGCGAGGTACGCCTCCACCTCGACCTCCAGCGCCGCGGCGAGCATCCGCCGCGCACCCTGGCGGACGATCTCGTCCAACCCCGCGACAACTCCACCGGCCAACCGCAATCGTCGACGGCGGTGCGCCAGGCGAGCGCGACGTCGGGGTTGCTGCTGGTCAGCCGCGTCATCTCGGATCGCAGGCAGGTGCGGGTGCGACCGGGGGCGCCGGGCGGATCGTCGTACGACGCAGCCGGCGCGAACCGCCGCCGCT
>DATGDX010000467.1:0-4041 GCA_035310665.1 Mycobacteriales bacterium
CGGGTCACGCGAGGGACCGACCGGAATCCCGCAGTCCACCAACGTGTCGCCCGATTCCTCGGCGAGGAGGTAGGCGTTCACGGTCGGGATCCGGTGCCTTCCCACTGGGAGCGCCAGTGGGAGCACGAGACGCGTGACCCCCGGGACCACCTCCCCGCCGGTCATTCCGACGACCACATCCGCCGAGCGACCGTCTGTACGGCGCGGCTCCGGCCGGCGGGGACCGAGCGCGGGCCGGCTGTCGACGCGCCGACGTCGCCGCGGGCGCGGGTCACGGCGACGGGCCGCTCGGGTCGAGCGGCCCGTCGCCGTACCGACTGCACCGCTACTCGAGCTGCCGGCGCAGCGCTCCCAGGTAGACCTGCGACATCTCGCGCACGAAGTCGGCGTGCGTGGACGCCAACGTGTTGACCCACTCGACGTGGGTGCCTTCCGCGGCCTGTTGTTCGAGCTTGAGCATGCTCTCGATGACCTTCTCGTAGGCCTCGAGCCAGGACAGGCCGTTCTTCTTGCTCGACTCGATCAGGCGCTCACTCAGGTCGCGCACCCGCTGCGCGGTCTGGTCGAGGTCGGGCATGTGACCGGTTGGGGACGACGTCATCCTGCGACTCCTTCCTGACGCTGGTGTCCCGTACGTCGGACCAGTTCCGCCCCCTTCCCCCGTGTCGCCTCCGCGCGTACCGCACCGTCCTTATGGCCACCGGCGGAGGTCCCTACACCCTCGTCCCTCCACCACACCCTGGTCCCTGCACCCAGGACGCGGCGTTCGTATCGGGACGAGAGCCTCTGCGCTCAGCCCTCCGCGGACACGCTCTCCACAGTGTCCCGAGTCGTGTCCCGCGTCCGCTGCGGGACGCTTCCGGCCAGCCCGGTGGCAGTCTTGACCAGGTTCTTCGCGAGCTCGCGCTGGACGGCGAGCATCCTCTCGGCGAAATCGAAGACCTGGTCGACGATCTGGTCGGCGTCGAGCTGGGTCGGCGCGCCCGGGAGATGCCCGACCGCGTCCTTCATCGCGCGCAGCCACGCGTCCACGGCCGAGCTGGCGGCCTCCTGACCCTGCTGCACCATCTCCGTGTAGTGCTCGGTCGTGGTCACTGGGCCCTCCTCGAGCAGTCGGATCGTGCCGTGCTTGAAATACTACGCGCTTTGCTAAGCGCGTCAAGCGGAGGGGCGCCGCTGCCGGAAGTTGCGGTAGAGCCGGAGGAGAACGTCGCGCTCCTCGGGTGTCAACTCCGGGTCACTCATGATCGCCTTTTCGGTGTCGTCGCGACGCACGGCCGGGTCGGGGGTCGCCGGGGCGACGAGACCCGCCTGCGTCAGCAGCGCGTCGGCGGACAGGTTCAGCGCGTCGGCGATCGCCCGCAACACCCGCAGCGAGGGCTGGTGGAGCCCTCGTTCGATTTGGCTGAGGTAGGCGTTCGACACGTGGGTGAGCTCGGCCAGCTGGCGCAGCGACAGGTCGGCCATGCGCCGCTGCAGGCGGATGTAGTCCCCGAGCTGGCGCAAGCGCGGGTCCCACTCGTCGTCGGCCGCCATCCGCTCGCTGCCTCCCGTCACACGCGGAGCCCCCCGGCTACGCCCGTCCCGCGTCGCGGTCGTCGGGGTGCCCGAGAAGCGGCCGCTGGCTCTCGGCCCACAGCCGGTTCCACTCGAGCAGGGGCCGCAGCGTCGTCTCCAACGTGCCCAGCTGCTCGTCGAACGCGTTCAGCTGCTCACGCAGAAGCTGGACCTGTTTGCGCCTCGCGCCGATGTCGCCGACGATCCTCTCGAGCTGCATGGTCGGCAGCGATGCCCACCCGGCGAGCCCGCGCAGGGCGGCCTGCCACTGGGCACTGTTCGCCGCCGCGGGGAGTCCGAGGGAGGCGAGCCCGGCGTCGCCGAGGGACCCGACACTCGCGATGAGCTCCGCGAACAGCGTCCCGGGGTCGCGACCCCGGTCCTCCTCGCCGCCCTTGCCTGCGGACATCTTCTCGCGCTCGCTCACGACGGGCGCCCCGCTGGCCCAGGCACGGTGCGGGTCCCGCGCACTCCCGGGCTCCTCGGCCTACGTCTGCACGAACGCCAGGCTCAGCATCTCCATCCGCCACTCCGGGTACCTCGCGTCGGCGAGCCGGTCGACCTCGTGCTTCGACGGTCCGAGGCCGAGGGCGATCGACGCGATCTCGTCCGGCCCGCATCCCGCACTGACCAGGCGAACCGTCAGCTTGCCGTCCGCATCCGCCTGTGCCGCGTGCGCCAGCACCCGCGTCAACGACTCTCTGGCTTCCCGATCGTCGACGGACCCCACTTCGGACGGGAGCTGTCCGAGCACGAACGTCACCCGAGCGTCACTCGTCAGGGACGGCAGCGCGGCCGCGAGGGCGAGAAACCGGCCCAGGACCCCGCCGGCGTAGAAGTCGTGGACCCGGCGAATCGCCGTCTCCCCCTGCGCCTGGAAATTCTGCGGCAGCTGGATGTAGGAGTCGAAGGCGCCGGCCCCCGCGGCCGCGCACACCTCCGGCAACGTGCTGCGGTCGACCACCTCGGTCACCGACGCGCTGTGTGCACGCAGCGCGTTGGCGACCTCCGACACGTGCGCCGCGGCACCGGACACCAGGACGGCGGACATCAGGCCACCCCCACACTCTCGGCCGGGCCGTTCGTCAGGCGCTCGCTACCAATGGTCACCTCGGCTGCCGCCTTCCTGGTCGTGATGGCTGTCCCCTCGGGGAGGAATGACGCCGGTGCGTGCACGGACATGGGGTCATTCAAGCAGGGTCGGCGGACGCGGAGGGGGTCAGGGTGACCGCGTCGAGCCGGGCGGGAAGGACCCCGGACGCCCGCGCCGGAGGCGGCGCGAGGGCCGGTATGGGCAGGCAATCGGGCGGTCGCCGGTCCGGTGTGGTAGCCGGTCAGGTGTAGTAACGGAAGACCAGGTCGGCGATGCACGGCGGCTTCGACCCGCCCTCGACCTCGTACTCGAGGTGGTAGACCACCTGCACGCCGCCTGTCAGCTCTTCCGCCTCCGCGAGGTGGACACGCAACCGCACGCGCGAGCCCACGCGCACCGGAGCGGGGAACCGCACCCGGTTCAGCCCGTAGTTGAGGATGACGGACACCTCGTCGACGGTGACGACCTCGTAGAGCAACCCCGTCGACAGGGAGAGCGTCAGGAACCCGTGCGCGACGGTGCCGCCAAAGGGCCCCTCCCGGGCACGGTCCGGATCCACGTGGATCCACTGGGTGTCCCCGGTCAGCTCGGCGAAGGTCGTGACCATCTCCTGATCGATCGTGACCCACCCGCTGACCCCGAGATCCTGCCCCTCGCGGTCGAGAAGCCCTTGCACTCCGGCGATGACGAGCGGGCGACGCGTGTCGCCGGCTGCGGTGTCCGTGGTCATCCTCGCGCCTTTCGTGGCCGGTCGCAGGCGTGCTCCGGGATCGGACACGAAAACGGTCCGAAACACAGCATCCTGGTCCTGTGCCCACCGATCGCCGCCGAAACCGACCCGGGTCCGCGGGAGTGGAGGAACGGGTGGCGGGTCCGGTCGCGCCGGTCCTGCGGGGGCAGGGCCGTGGCATCATCGTCACGCGACGCGCACGGGTACGTGGTCACGGCGACCGCCAACCGCACGGAACGGGGCCGGCGGACGCGGGTGGAGCTTTCCGCGCCGACGGCACGGCGACGACCCGGACCAGGTGGACCGCCCCGTGGTCGCCCTCGAAGGGGCCCTCGCCGCGGCGTCCCCGCAGATGGAGGAGGCGCCATGAGCGCTGCGCTCCAACCGCGGGCGGATCCTCCCGGCGCGCGTGCCTGCCGGTGACACCTCGCCGGCACGGGGTCGAGCGGTGCGGAAGCGAGGTGTCGTGGCGAGCAGGAAGCCGTCCGAGGCGGGGCCATACGAGGCGGGGCCTAACGACGGGCACGAGGACCGGCCCGAGACCCCACAGGCCGCGGCCGAGACGGCGGTGACCGCGGCCCGGGAGGCGACCGGCGCGGCAGCGGACACCGCGACCGCGCGCGACGCGGCCCGTGACGCGCAGGCCGGCGCGGAGATCGCG
>DATGDX010000468.1:0-2871 GCA_035310665.1 Mycobacteriales bacterium
CTGGTCGTCAACAAGCAGCCCGGCAAGACGCCACCAACGCCGCCGAGCGGCCGCGGGAAACCGCCCAGTCTGGAGCGCCCGCCAGCGAACCGGCCATGGCGAGCCGACCAGCACTCCTCCGGTTAGATGGATAGCCCTAAGTGCGGCAAACACAGTCCGCACCGGGAGACAGCGAATGCCCGTTCACACCCCGGCGATCCTGCGCCGCAGTCTGCAGGCGCGGCTCATCGCCGGTTTCCTGCTCGTCGCCGGACTCCTCGTCGGCGTGGGTCTGCTCAACGTGCGTGAGCAGAACGCGCTCGCCAGCCGGGCGACCGCGGTCGCCGAGCGCGACCTCGGCCCGCTCGCGGACCTCGCCGCGGCTCAGGCGCTGGCGAAGGAGATCACTGTCGTCGGGCTGCTGAAGGAGAACCTCGCGCTGCTCCCGCCCGCGGTGCGGGACCCGGCGGAGATCCGGCAGACCAACCAGCGGCTGGCGGAGTCCGTGGCGGCGATGGACCCGGTGCTGCAGCGGCTGCGCGGCAGCGCCCCGGCGGAGTTGCGCGGGGACGTCGACAAGCTGATCGCCACGTACAACGAGTTCTGGTCCTCGCACCTGGCCCGCGTCGCCGAGCGCAACCCGAAGAAGGTCGCGCAGCTGAACGCGCGGACCTCGGGGCTCTACATCGAGGTGCACCAGGGCTTCGCGGACATGGCGGGGTTGCTGACCAAGGACGGGGCAGCCCAGCGCGCCGCGACCGCCGAGATGAACGCGTCGTCGCGGAATCGGACGCTGTTGCTGCTGCTCGCCGGCGTGGCGCTCTCGCTCGTCCTGGCCGGGCTGGTGGCCCGCAGCATCCGGCGGCCGATCGCCGGCATGGTCGAGGCGCTCAACACCGTCGCCGACGGCGACCTGACCCGCGACGTCGACGTGCACGCGAGCGACGAGGTCGGGCAGATGGCCGAGGCGCTGCGCCGGGCGCTGCGCGGTGTCCGGGCGACCGTAACCGGCGTCGCCAACGCGGTCGCCCAGCTGACCGCCACCGCCACCGCGCTGTCCGGGGCCAGCACCCGTCTCCACGGCGCCGCCCGGGAGACGGCGAGCCGCGCAAACGCGGTGTCGACTGCGGCCGACAAGGTCCTGCTGAGCGTCAACGTCGTATCGACCAGCACCGACGAGATGGCCTCCTCCATCCGCGACATCGCCCGGAACACCAACGAGGCGGCGCAGGTCGGCACCGAGGCGGTGGCCACCGCGGAGTCCACGAACGTGACCGTGGCGCGGCTCGGGGAGTCGTCGACCGAGATCGGGAACGTCGTCAAGGTGATCAACGCGATCGCCGAGCAGACGAACCTGCTGGCCCTGAACGCCACGATCGAGGCGGCCCGGGCGGGCGACGCGGGCAAGGGGTTCGCCGTCGTCGCCGGAGAGGTGAAGGAACTCGCGCAGGAGACGGCGAAGGCGACGGAGGAGATCTCCCAGCGGATCGAGCGGATCCAGTCCGACAGCCGTGGGGCGGCCGAGGCGATCTCGAGCATCGGCGAGGTGGTCGGCCGGATCAACGAGTTCCCAGACCGCGATCGCGTCCGCGGTCGAGGAGCAGGCCGCGACCTCCGACGAGATGCGCCGCAACGTGTCCGACGCGGCGCAGGGCACCGAGCAGATCTCGGCCGGTATCGGCCGTGTCGCCGAGGGCGCCGCGGCGACCACCGAGGTGGTGTCGGACACCGAGCAGGCGTCTGCCGAGCTCGCCCGGCTCAGCGGCGAACTCAGCCGGTTGGTCGGCCAGTTCCGGTACGAGTAGCCGCGAACAGTCCAGGGCGCGCGGTCAGGCGCGACGACCGGTCATCGCCAGCAGCCGGGTCTGCGGGTCGGCGTCGCCGGCCACGGGGACCGGCGGGGCGAACAGCCCGGACGCGGCGAGGTCCCCGGCGCGCGGCGCCATCGTGTCGTACACCGTGGTCACCAGCTCCGGGTCCAGCGCGGTGTCCGCGCCGACCGCGCGGGCCAGGTCCCAGGCGTGCACGAGCGCGTCGGCGGCCATCTCGAAGACGTACGACGAGGCGGCCACGTCGCCGTACGACAGGTGCACGGTCCGGTCGAGGTCCACGCCGGCGACCGCCTCGGCGGCCTCCAGCGCCGCCTCGTCCCAGACCCCGACCGGGTCGTCCCCGAGCACGTCCCCGTCGAACCGGTCCCCCACCTCCTGGAGCGTCGCGCCGGCCAGCAGCGGCACCGCCCAGCGCTGCTCGGAGACGAGGTGGTTCACCAGGTCGCGGACGGCCCACTCGGTGCACGGCGTCGGGTCGCTCCACGCGGTGTCGCCGACCCGGTGCACCCGCTCGCCGAACTCGGCCAGCGCACGCCTGTGCAGTTCGCGCACGTCCATCACCGCTCCAGGTGCTCCACGCGGACGCCGCGGCGGAAGGCGACCCGGTCGCGGACCGCTGCCGCCGCCGGCTTGGCGTTGGGGTAGTACCACGCGGCGTTCCGGTTCACCCGACCGTCCACGACGAGGTGGTGGTAGGACGCGGCGCCCTTCCACGGGCACCACGAGCGCCGCCGGCTCGGGCGGAGGAACTGCTCCCGCACGTCGCGGCGCGGGAAGTAGCGGTGACCGTCGATGACGACGACGTCCGTGGTGTCCGCGAGCACCGCGCCGTTCCAGGTCGCGCGCGCCTGCGCGGTCACGCCCTCCCCCGCCGCCGGCGACCGCGTCGGCCCATCGCGGCGCGCACCGCGGCGGCGACCCCGGCCGCGTCGGGAGAGGAGACCAGCAGGCGGGTGAACGGGCCCTGCGCGAGGGTGACCACGACCGCGGGCAGCCGGCGGTAGACCGCGACGAAGTCACGACCCCCGCGGTACCGCCACGTGCCGAGGGCGATCAGGTA
>DATGDX010000469.1:0-2313 GCA_035310665.1 Mycobacteriales bacterium
GCCTCGGACGGCGGGACCGAGCTGTCGGGGCGGGAGGTCGAGGTCCTCCAGCTCGTCGCGGACGGCCGATCCAACAAGGAGATCGGCGAGGAGCTCGGCTTGTCCGCGCTCACCGTCAAGAGCCACCTGGCGCGGATCGCCTGCAAGCTCGGGACCGGCGACCGCGCGGAGATGGTGGCGTTGGCCATGCGCTCCGACGTGATCCGCTAGCGCGTCGCCCCCAGCGTGGCTCACAGCGTGGCTCACAGCGTGGCTGACGGCATGGCTGTAAGCGTGGTTGACCACCCGGGCCGCCCCTGCGTCGTACGGTGGTCACCGTGACCGACACTTCGGCCGCGTGCGCGCCCGCCGTCCCGCTGGTCGAACCCAGCGACGGCGTGCCGCCGGTCGTCGTCACCCCGGTCGCGCTCGCCGCCGCCGCGTCCGCGCTCGCCGCGGGGTCCGGCCCGGTCGCGGTAGACGCCGAACGGGCCTCCGGCTACCGCTACGGCCAGCGCGCCTACCTGGTTCAGCTGCGGCGCGCCGGCGCCGGCACCGTGCTCATCGACCCGGTCGCGTGTCCGGACCTGGCGATCGTGAGGGACGCCCTGGTCGACACCGAGTGGGTGCTGCACGCCGCGGGTCAGGACCTGCCCTGCCTCGCCGAGGTCGGCCTGCGCCCGCGGACGCTCTTCGACACGGAGCTCGCCGCCCGGTTGCTCGGCCACCCCCGGGTGGGTCTCGCGACGATGGTCGAAACCGTGCTGGGCCTGGCGCTGGAGAAGGGGCACGCGGCGGTGGACTGGTCCACCCGGCCGCTGCCGGAGCCGTGGCTGCGCTACGCGGCGCTCGACGTCGAGGTCCTCGTCGACCTGCGCGACGCGCTCGAGGAGCGGCTGCGCGAGGCGGGCAAGCTCGGCTGGGCCCGCGAGGAGTTCGCGGCGATCGCCACCGCGCTGCCGCGTGAGCCGCCCGCGGAGCCCTGGCGGCGTACCTCCGGCGTCCACCGGCTCCGCACCCGGCGCCAGCTCGCCACCGTGCGGGCGCTGTGGGAGGCCCGTGACGCGCTCGCCCGCGACCGCGACGTCGCACCAGGCCGCCTGCTGCCGGACAGCGCGATCATCGCCGCGGCGCTGGCGCCCGCGCCCGCGACCCCGGCCGCGCTCGGCAGCCTGCCGGGGTTCGTGGGGCGGGCCGCGCGGGCGCAGCAGCGCCGGTGGTACGCCGCACTGCGCGCCGCCGCCGCGCTCGAGGAGTCCGCGCTGCCCGCCCTCGCGGCGCGCGGGGCGGACCTCCCCCCGCCCGCCAACCGGTGGGCGGACCGCGACCCGGCGGCGGCCGCCCGGCTCGCGGCCACCCGCGCCGTCGTCGCGGCCATCGCCGACGAGCACACGCTGCCGACCGAGAACCTGCTCCAGCCCGACGCGGTACGCCGCCTGGCGTGGTCCCCGCCCGACGAGCTGTCCCCCGAGCGGGTCGGCGACCTGTTACGCGGGTGCGGCGCGCGTGCGTGGCAGGTGGCGCTGACCGCGACCGCCCTCGCCAAGGCGCTGCGGCGGCTGGAGGTCCGGGGTGTCGGCGGCTGACCGAAGGATCGCGGACCCGGGGACGGCTCGCCCGTGCATCGTCACCCGGCGGCTGGTGCTCGCTCCGATTCTCCTCGCCGTCGCCCGCGCGATCCTCGCCGGCGACCTGTCCACGGTCTCCGCGGCGCCGGGGTGGCCGCACGAGGAGACCCTCGACGGGCTGCGGCACGACGTCGCCCGAGGAGACGAGCGCGGAACGGGGTGGTTCGTCCGCCGCCACGACGGGCGGGTGATCGGGGACTGCGGCTGGTCCGGGGGACCCGGCCCGGACGGCACGGCGGAGCTGTCCTACGCGCTGGCCGCGCCGTTCCGCCGCCGCGGATACGCCACCGAAGCGGTCGGCGCGTTCGCCGCCTGGGCCCTCGCTCGTCCGGGCTGCGCCCGGCTCGTCGCCCGCGTGCTCGCCGACAACCTCGCCTCGCGCCGTCTGCTCGACCGGCTGGGGTTCGGGCTGGACGGGGTCGCGGCCGGGTGGCTGTGGTACCGACGCGAGGCGGACGAACCCGCCGTCGATACCCCCGCCCTCGAGACCCCCGCCCTCGAGACCCCCGCCGTCAGGACCCCGGGCCAGAGGGAGCCGGAGCGGGAGCGGACGTCGGCGCCGAAGCGGGGGCTAGTGGTCCTGCCCGTTAGTTCGTCTGTGATGGATTGGCCTGCCAGGCAGCAGGGTCGTTGAGGTAGAGCCCACACGCGCAGTCGAGGGCTTCTTCGGGGCTGCCTGCGGCGGATCCGCTGGGCAGGACGCTGT
>DATGDX010000470.1:0-3099 GCA_035310665.1 Mycobacteriales bacterium
GAAGGAGGAGGCCGAGCAGCTCGGGGCCGCGCAGGAGCGCCTGCTGCACCTGCGGCTCGCGCTCGGCGGGCTCATCGGCGAGGACCCGCGGATCGGGCCACCGGTCTGCGTGGTGTTCGAGGGCTGGGACGCCTCCGGCAAGGGCGGCGTGATCAAGCGGCTGGTCGCGCCGTTGGATCCGCGGCACGTGCGGGTCGCCCAGTTCGCCGCACCGACGTACGACGAGAAGCGCCACCACTTCCTGTGGCGCTTCTGGCCGGCGCTGCCGGGGTGGGGCGGCATGGCGATCTTCGACCGGAGCTGGTACGGCCGGGTGCTGGTCGAGCGGGTCGAGGGCTACGCCACGGAACGGCAGTGGCGCCGGGCGTACGGCGAGATCGTCGAGTTCGAGCGGACTCTCGCCGCCGAGGGCATGATCATCGTGAAGTTCTGGCTGCATCTGTCGGACGCCGAACAGCTACGCCGCTTCGAGCGACGGTCCCTCGACCCGCTCAAGGCGTGGAAGCTGACCGACGACGACTGGCGCAACCGCGGCCGGCGCCCGCAGTACGAGGCAGCGGCCGAGGACATGCTCGAGCGCACCGACCACGACGCGGCGCCGTGGCACCTGGTCGAGGCCGAGGACAAGCGGCACGCCCGGGTGAAGGTCGTCGAGACGGTCTGCGAGCAGATCGAGGAGGCGATGGCCGCCCGGGGCCTGCTGATCCCGCCGCGCTCCGAGGTGACGCGGGCCCACCGCTGGTGACCCGGCCCGTCAGCCGGGTTGGCCGCTCCCGGTGGCGCCGGCGAGAAGCTTCCCCGCGGCGGTCACCATGACCCGCACGCCGACCTCGAGCGCGTCCTCGTCGACGGTGAACCGCGGATGGTGGTGCGGGTGGACGATCCCCTTGTGCGGGTTGCCGGCGCCGACGAAGAAGAAGCACGCCGGCGCCTTCGCCTGGAACGCCGAGAAGTGCTCCCCGCCCATGATCGGCTGCATCCGGTCGACCGCGGCGTCGCCCAGCGCCTCGCGGGCCGCGTCCTCGACGACCCGCGTGACGACCGCGTCGTTGTCCACGACGTCGTACCCGCGCTCGTACGTGAACTCGTAGGTCGCCCCGTGCGCCGCCGTCACCCCGGTGACGCAGCGCTCCAGGAGCTCCTGCACCTCGTCCCGCAGCACGGGGTCGATCGTGCGGACGGTGCCCTGCAGGTGCGCGGACTCCGGGATGATGTCGCTTGCCGTACCCGCGACGAACCGCGTGACCGAGACGACGACGCTGCTGAGCGGGTCGGTGGCGCGGGAGACGATCGTCTGCAGGGTCGTCACGACCTGCGCGCCGACCACGATCGGGTCGACGGTCTGGTGCGGTAGCGCGGCGTGACCCCCCTTCCCGACGATCGTGATCCAGAACGTGTCGGGGGCCGCCGTCGCTGGCCCGAAGACGATGCCGCGCGGCCGGCCGGCATCGGGACCCAGACGTGCGCGCCGAGGACGGCGTCGACACCGTCCATGACACCCGCCCCGACCATCTCGGCGGCACCGCCCGGCGTCAGCTCCTCGGCGTGCTGAACAGGAACCGCACCTCGCCGGGCAGCTGCTCCCGCCCGCGCGTGAGCAGCCGCGCCGTGCCGAGCAGCATCGCCATGTGCGCGTCGTGCCCGCACGCGTGCATGACGCCGGGGCGCCGCGAGGCGACGTCGACGGCGTTCTCCTCCTGGATCGGCAACCCGTCCATGTCCGCGCGCAGCGCGACGACGCGGCCCGGACGCCCTCCGCGAAGCCGGCCGTGCACGCTCGTGGGTGTCGGACGGGAGACCTCGAGGTCACCGAAGGAGCCCAGGGTGCGGGCCACGAACTCGGCGGTCTCGCGCTCCTCGAAGGACAGCTCCGGGTGGCGGTGGAGGTGCCGGCGCCAGGCCACGAGGGCCGGCCGCAGCTCGGCGAGCTCCTCGTCGAGCTGCGGCGTACTCACAGCCTCACCACCTCGGCCCGTCGCCGCGGCGCGAGCCCGGAACAGGCCGCGGCAGCGAGGACGTCGAGGTCGAGCGCGTAGGTGAGCCCAGGGTCGCCGGCCCGCCACTGGTGCGCGCCGCCGACGTACCGGAACCTGTACCTCTCGTACAGCCGCATCGCCACGCCGTAGCGCTCCCGGGTCGTCAACGTCACCCGCCGCAGCGCCCGGGCGCGGGCCGCGTCGAGCACGGCGTCGAGCAGGAGACGGCCGACGCCGCGACCCCGCACGTGCGGCAGGAGGAACAGCTTGCGGAGCTCCCCCGTCGCAGCCCCGGTGCGCATCAGGGCGGCGGTGCCCACGACCCCTCCGTCGGCATCGACGGCCAGGAAGAACGCGCCGCCGGCGGTCAGGTAGTGCGCGCGCGGCGTGAGGATGTCAGCGTCGAGGGCCGGGTCGAACCCGAGCCCGTGCTCGAGCAGGACGTCTGCGACGACGCCCCCGGCCGCCGCCGCGTCCGCGGCGGTGCCCCGGCGGATCGTGATCCCGCTTGGCTCCTCCACCGACCCAGGGTCGCATAGCTATTCAGTCATGCGCAATGGCTCTGGGCCCGTTCAGCTTCGGCGGATCACACCGCAGGCGATCCGGTTGCCGGCGTTGCCGGTCTTCGCGGTCATGTCCGTGGCCGCCCGGCTGTTGGGCCGGTAGTCGGTGTCCTTGCCGCCGACGGGCACGTGGCCGAAGTTGTCCGGCAAGGCGTGCAGGACGACCGCGCGGCCGACGAGGTCGCGGGCCCGGAGCCGGTCGGTGGCGAACCGTCCGTACGCCCGGCCGTCGCCGCGCACCAGCAGGCTCGGGAAGTCACCGTCGTGCATCCCGTGCGCCTGACCCTTCTCGGCCAGGTGCCCGTCGGCGGACACGAACCACGTGGTCGCCGGTTTGGCCGGGTCGGCGACGCACCCCGACCCGTTCGCCGGATCGTCGTTCGCGTGGATGTGCAGCCCGTGGAAGGCGTTGCGCGCCCCGGCGCTCGTCGGCAGCTCCACGCGCGCGCGGACCGTGACCCCCTGCCCGTTCGCCACGTCGAAGAAGGTGACGGTGCCGACCTGCGACCCGTTGGCGAGGCGCAGCGGGGCGCTGGCCACCTCCCGGTCGGCGGCGGCAG
>DATGDX010000471.1:0-11678 GCA_035310665.1 Mycobacteriales bacterium
CGGGGACATCTGCGCGGCGTACTGCCTGGTGCTCGCCGACGGCCGCACCGTGTTCGCCAAGACGCTCACCGCGGCGCCGTCCGGGTTCTTCGCCGCGGAGGCCGCGGGGTTGCGCTGGTTGGCCGACGCGCCCGGCGGCGCACCGCTCCCGGAGGTGGTCGGTTGCGCGGAGGACCTGCTGGTGCTGTCGTGGGTCCGCGAGGCGGCACCGTCGGCCGCGGAGCGGTTCGGCCGCGCCCTGGCCGCCACGTACGCGGCCGGCGCGGCGCGCTTCGGGGCCGACCGGGACGGCTTCATCGGGTCGCTGCCCCTGGACAATGCGGGCGCCGGCGACTGGGCGACGTTCTACGGCGAGCGCCGAGTGCTGCCCTACCTGCGGCGCGCGGTCGACCGCGGGGCGGTCGACCGCGCCGGCGCGACGACGGTCGAGCGGCTCGTCGCGCGGCTGCCGGAGCTGGCCGGTCCCGCGGAGCCGCCGGGCCCGCATCCACGGCGACCTGTGGAGCGGGAACGTGCTGTGGGGCGCGGACGGGCGCGCCTGGCTCGTGGACCCGGCGGCGCACGGCGGGCACCGGGAGACCGATCTCGCGATGCTCGCCCTGTTCGGCGCTCCGCACATCGGGCACGTCTTCGCGGCTTACTACTAGGTGTTCCCGCTCGCCGCCGGATGGCAGGACCGGGTGCCGCTGCACCAGCTGCACCCCCTGCTGGTGCACGCCGCGCTGTTCGGCGCGGGGTACGGGTCGCGCGCGGTGGCCGCGGCCCGGGCGCTGCTCGGCCCCTGACCGCGCGGGGGGCGGTCAGGGCGGCGGCGGAACGGGGCGCGGGCCGGGCGCGGGCCCGGGCGGTCAGGGGGCGAGCGCCTCGAGGACCTCGCGCGGCGCATCGACGCCGCGGCGTCGGCGTCGACCGAGCCGATCTCGGGGTCGAAGTTGAGGTCGGCGAACAGCTCGGTGACGCCCTGCTGGTCGAGCGCGGCGAGGTCGGCGCGGATCTCGTCGAGCGAGCCGCGCAGCGCCCGGCGCCCGGCGGTGCCCGCCGGCCGGACTTGGACCACGCCACGGACCACGAAGCGCAGCGTGCTCGCGTCACGCCCGGCGTCGCGGGCCCCGTCGCGCACCACCGCGATCGACTCCCCGATCCGCGACAGGTCCGCGGCGCTGCCGCTCACCCAGCCGTCGGCGAGCCGGCCGGCGCGGCGCAGCGCAGCGTCCGCAGACCCGCCGAGTAGCAGCGGCGGGTGCGGGCGCTGCACCGGTCTCGGCTCGACGTGCGCGGGCGGCAGTCGGTGGAACTCCCCGGCGTACGACGCGGGGTCCCGCGTCCAGATCGCGATCAGGCAGCGCAGGAAGTCGTCGGCCCGCGCGCCCCGGCGCGCGAACGGCGCGCCCGCGGCCTCGTACTCCTCCGGCGCCCACCCGATCCCCAGCCCCAGGTCGAGCCGCCCCGCGGAGACGACGTCGAGGCTGGTCGCCATCTTCGCGAGCACGATCGGCGCGTAGAACGGCATGTCGACGACCGCGACGCCGAGCCGGATCCGGCTGGTCTGGCCGGCGAGGAACGCGAGGACGACGAGCGGGTCGTGCACCGAGCGGTACTGCGGCGCCCACCGCCGATCCTCCGCCGCCGGGAAGAGCAGCCGCTGGAAGGTCCACAGCCCAGCTCCTCCGCCCGGCGGGCGACGGTCCGCTGGTTGTCCGGCGTGGCCCACGAACCGGAGACGGGGACCGCGAACCCGATGTCCATACGCCCAGTCAAGCAGGGGTCCCCGCCGCGTCTCGGTCGGCGGGCGGCGCGTTGACCGCCGTCGGGACGCGCGCTTGGCTGCGCGGATGACACCCACGAGCGGCGGATGACACCGATGAGCGACGAGGGCCTGCGGGCGTTGCTGCACGACGTCGCCGACCGCGTCGCGACCTTCCGCGCCGGGCTGGCGGACCGGCCGGCGGGCGCCGAGGCGAGCGGCGACGCGCTCGTCGCGGGGTTCGACGGCCCGCTGCCCGAGTCACCGACCGACCCGGGGAAGGTCGTCGACGAGCTGGTCCGGGCCGCCGAGCCGGGGCTGACCGCGACGCCCGGCCCCCGGTTCTTTGGGTTCGTCATCGGCGGGTCGCTGCCCGCGGCGCTCGCCGCCGACTGGTTGACCTCCGGGTGGGACCAGAACGCGGGGGTGCAGGTCGCCTCGCCCGCGGCGGCGGCGGCCGAGGAGGGCGCCCGGCGCTGGCTGGTGGACCTGCTCGGGCTGCCCGCCGCGGCGTCGGTCGGGTTCGTGACGGGCGGGCAGATGGCGAAGGTTACGTTTGGTTTGGGCGGGGGTGAGGTATGATTGGATCATGCGTGCCGCCATCTACCTGCGAATCTCCAAGGACCGTGCCGGGCGAGCGCTGGGCGTGACCCGCCAGCGGCAGGACACCACCAAGCTCGCCCGTGCCCTCGGCGCCGCCGAGATCGTCGAGTACCCGGACAACGACCGAAGCGCGACCAACGGCAAGAAGCGCGAGCAGTACGACCGGCTGCTTGCCGACATCCGCATCGGCGCGCTCGGCCCCGGCGACGTGGTGATCGCCTACAACCAGGACCGGCTGGTCCGTGACGTGGGCGAGCTGGACGAGCTGCTGGCGCTGTGCCGCAAGACCGGGGTCGGGCTGCGCACCACCACCGGCGAGATCAACCTGGCGACCGCCGACGGTCGCACCCACGCCCGGCTCATCGGCGTGATCGCGCAGGGTGAGGCCGAGAAGATCGCGGAGCGGGTGGCGAGAGCGATGGAGCAGAACGCGCAGCAGGGCCGGCCGCACGGGAAGCGGGCCTACGGCTGGGACCGGGCGGTCACCCTGGACGCGTCGGGCAACCGGCTGGACTCCCGCGACGTGGTCAACGAGCAGGAAGCCGCGATCGTCCAGGAGATTGCCCGCCGGCTGATCGCGGGGGAGAGCGTTCACGGCATCACCGACGACCTCAACGCCCGCGGCGTCCCGGCCCCGTCCGGCAAGCGCTGGTCCACCGTGTCCCTGCGGCACATCGTCATGCGACCGCGCAACATCGGGAAGCGGGTCCACCGTGGCGTCGCCGCGTTCCCCGGCGCGTGGGACCCGATCCTCGACGGGCCGACGTACACCCAGGTCCTCGCGATCCTCAACGACCCCGCCCGCCGCAGCAGCGCCGGCAACCAGCCGCGGTACCTGCTCAGCATGATCGCTGAGTGCGGTGTGTGCGGCGAGCCGTTGCGGGCCACCCTCAACCACAACACCCCCGGCTACCGGTGCCAGCGAGGGCACGTGCACCGGCACCGGGTGGCCGTGGACGAGTACGTGCTGGACGTGGTCGAGGAGTGGCTGGGCTCGGACGAGGCGCGGGCGCTGCTCGCGTCGCTGGGTGACGACCGCACCCGGGAGGCGCTCACCGAAGTCGAGGCGCTGGAGGCGCAGCTCGCGGGCGCCGCGGACGACTACGCGGGCAAGCTGATCGAACGCGAGCAGCTCATCCGGATCATCGCGGTGCTGCGCCCCAAGCTGGAGAAGGCCCGCCGGGCGGCGTCGGTGGTGTCATCCCGCCCGGTGTGGGCCGACCTGGTCGACGGCACCATGCCGCCGCATAGCTTCGGGGCCCTGCCGCTGGACCGGCAGCGAGCCGTCATCAAGACGCTGTTCCGGGTCGTCGTCGACCGCCTCCCACGCCCCGGGCGGCGCGGCTTCGACCCGTCCAGCGTCCGCGTGCTCCCGCGCGAACTCGCGCGCCAGGCGGCCGAGCCGGTGGTCCCCAGCGTCGAGCGCGAGTAGCGCCCACGGGGTGACCTCGACCAGCTCGTCCAGGGTAACGGGCTGCGGACACACGTACGGGTGGACGTCGAAGTTGTCGGGGGTCAGGTTGCCGACCGGGTGAGCCCAATGCGGATTCCGGCTCAGGACGCTGATCATCCTCCCGTACTCGCCCACCCGCTCCGGCACGAACAGCGACATGCAGCAGCCGTACAACTCGGCGACGTGCGCGGCGCGCTCGGCCAGGGTCCCGGCCTTCCACGATCCACAGGAGCGTCGGCAGCGGACACAGCGCGCTCGACCACGCGATGACTCGGCGGGTCCGCCTCGTACCGCTCCCCCCACGAGATCAACGCCGGGTCGCGCCGGTCGTCGGGCGTCCGCACTCGCCAGGCCGTCACCGCGCCCAGCGCCCAGCGGTCGTCGGGGGTGTCCCGCAGCAACACGCCGACCAGCGGCGGTGGCCGCATGTCCCGCCGGGGCCGGGTGCGGGTACAGCGGGCGCAGCGGACGGACACCAACTCCACGGAGCGGCAGTCTTGCAGATTGCAGTTTCTCGACTACCGTGGGGGTACGCGCCCGGCGTACGCGGCTGGGGGGCGAGCACCACACCGGCGTCTAGTGATCGGGGCCCTCGGGGTCGCCGTAGCGGTCGGAGACCTGTACCCCTCCATGCCCTGAAGTGGTCTCCGAATGCCCGCGTTCCGTGGGGCGCTGCTGCGCGCCCAACGCGAATCCCTCGGCAAGTCCGTTGAACAGCTCGCCCTCGACGTTGGCCGATCCGCGTCCGCCATCCACAAGTACCAAAGCGACGCGATCACGCCGTCGAGCCGCACGCTCGGGGCGTTGGCCGCCGCCCTCGGCTGCTCCGTCGCGGACTTCTACGACGACTCGGACCGGCCCGATCCCGTGGCGGCGTACGACGCCCACCTCAGGGCCGTCGTCGACGCGCTGCCGCCGCTCACCGACGACCAGCGCCGGCGGCTCGCGGTGCTGCTCACCGACCGGCCGGCGTCGTGAGCCCCCCGGACAGGCGTCGAGGCCCCCGGCCGACCACCGAGAGCCCCGATCACGCGCCAGAGACGCCCACCGCCACCGGCTCGACCATCTTCCCACCAGCCGGTGACCGCCCGCGGGACGGTGCGGCGTGACGCCCCCCGTCCCGCTCAGCCGGGAAGTCATGCTGCACACGCTCGACGAACACCCTTGCCCGGACCGGCCACCGATCGAGTGGCTCTGCCCGTGCGGGCAGACGGCGCTGCTGTGCTGCGGGACGTGCGGCGAGCCGCTGCTGGTGTTCTGCTGCCAGTGGGGGCGCCCACCGTGCATTCACGCGGTGTGGGCGGCGGGATGGTGACCCCCGCCGAGGAGCTGCTCGCCGGGCTCGACGAGTGGGCGGTCGGCAAGGCCCGCGACGAGGCCGGGCGGGAGCATGCCAGCGGGCAGGAGCCCGGCGGCGACGGCGGCCAACACCGCGACGACGAGTTCTGGGGCGCCCGGCCCAGCCTGGCGCTCGTCCGCGACTACGCCCGGGCCCGCCGCGCCGGCCCGTGGGCAACGCTCGGGGTGGTGCTGACCCGGGTGGTCGCCGCGACCGGTCCGCACGTGGTGCTGCCGCCGCTGGTCGGCGGCGAGGTGTCGTTGAACCTGTACGTCGGGTTGGTCGGCGAGTCCGGCAGCGGCAAGGACGCGGCCACCAGCGCCGCCGAGGACGCCGCCCGGTTCCGGGGCGCGCTCCGGTTCACCACCACCAGCCTCGGCTCGGGGGAAGGTATCGCCCACTCGTACGTGCGCCGAATCAGGGTCAAGCACGGCGACAGCTACAAGGACGCCATCGAGCAGCACACCGAGTCGGTGCTGTTCACCGTCGCCGAGATCGACACGCTGCTGGCGCTCGGCTCCCGGCAGGGGTCAACGGTGCTGGCGGAGCTGCGCCGGGCGTGGATGGGGTCGGCACTCGGGTTCGCCTACGCCGATCCGGCCAAACGGCTCCCGGTCGGTCGGCACGAGTACCGGCTGTGCATGACCGCCGGCATCCAGCCGGCGCGGGCGGGGGTGCTGCTGGACGACGCCGACGCCGGCACCCCGCAGCGGTGGCTGTGGTTCCCGGCGACCGACCCCGACGCCCCGGACCTCGCCCCCGACGAACCGGAGCCGTTGGTGTGGCGGATGCCGTCGCTGCCGTGGGCGACAGCCCACGGGCGGACCCGGCTGGGCGTGTGCGCCGCGGTCCGCGCCGAGGTCGACGCCGACCGGCTCGCCAAGCTGCGCGGCCAGTCGAACGGCACCGAGGGTCACGACTTGCTGTGCCGGCTGAAGGCCGCGGCGGCGCTGGCGCTGCTCGACGGGCACGCGGAGATCCGCGACGACGACTGGGCGTTGGCCGGGCGGCTGATGGCGGTGTCGGTCGCGGTTCGCACCCAGGTCGGGCGGACGCTCGCCGACAAGGCGCGGGAGGTGAACCGGGTGCGCGGCGAGGCCGCCGCCGAGCAGGCGGTGGTGGTCGAGGAACGCACGACGGAGCACCGGATACAGCGGGTCGGCCGGGGCATCGTGCGCATCTTGCGTCGCCGGGGCGACTGGGTGGCGCACGCGGAGCTGCGCCGGGCGCTGGCCAGCGGGGACCGCAAGCACTTCGAGGACGCGATCGACCGGGCGGTCGCCGCCGGACTGGTCGAGGTCGGCGAGGCGGCGGCACCGGGTGCCGCGGGTGGTTCGCACGGTCGGCACTACCGGGTGACCCAGTGAACCGTCGGCAAGGGGTGGAGGGGTGGAGGACTTCCACCCCCCCGGCGTGGAAAAGCTCAGCTCTCCTCAGGACTTTTATATCGATCATGTTTCTACCTGCGGTTTTACGGAGTCCAGTCGTTGATCGTTTCGCGTCGAGTCGCGCCCAGGGGTGGAGGACCTCCACCCCTCCACCCCTTCGTCTCCAAGATCAGAGAGGAGTCGTGTGACCGACCGTGCCCACCGACCCGACCAACAAGCCCCTGGTGCTGACCTGTGACGGGTGCCGGGGGGTCGCGGCTGTGATCTACGACGGGCGCAGCGACCCGGTGGTCGTCGACCCCGCCACGCTAACGGTGCGGACCCGCCGAGGCACGCGATGACCGACGACGACCTGTTCGCCGCCGCGCTGCGCCGCACCGTGCCGACCCCGGCTGGCGCCCGGCTGCGCATCACCACGTGCGGCAGCCGGCTGTTCTGGGACCTCGACATCGACCGCTGGCCGATCGACAACTGGCCCGAGCCGGCCGCTTCGGCGCTGCGGGAGCTGGCCGAGCTGCTGTCCTGGTTCTACGTCGCGTCGACCAGCCGGGCCGCGTTCACCGGCGCGTTCCGCAGCTGCGGCTCCGTGTACGCCCCACATGCGTGCGCCCGCGCGCTGCTGAACGTGCTGCTGTCCGGCGAACACGGCGACGACACCGAGGTGCGGGCCGCGATCGACCTCGTCGCCCCGGTCGTCGCCGAGCTGCGTGCACACCGGACCCACCTGGCCCGCCGGCGGGCGGCTGCCGCCGTCGCCGCCGCGCTCGCGCAGATGCGCCACCCCCCTGCCTGCGCCGCGCTGTCGATCAGCAGCCGGATCGCCACGCTAGGTGACCGCAACCGGGCGCTGGTGCTGACCTGCGACAGCTGCCGAGGCGTGGCCGCGGTGCTGTTCGACGGCGCGCACGAACCGGTCGTCGTCGACCCCGACAAGCTCACAAGGAGGACCCGCCGATGAACCCCGACCCCGGGCTGGCCGCCCTCGACGGCCGCGTCGTGAAGGTCTTGGCGACGGAGGACGGCCAACCCGTGATCTACGACGACCTGCTCGTCGTGCTCGGCGCCCCCATCCCCGAGGACGAGGACGGGGAGGACTGGTGAGCGACCAGCCGCAGCCGGTCGACGAGCAACCGGTGACCGGCGAGACACCCACCGTAAAGGCCCCTAGCAGCGCCGTAGAGCAACGAGAGGCGCCGGCCGGGGAGGCCCCCCGGCGCGGAGGCCGCCCGCTACCGCTGCCGCCTCCGCGACGCCGAGGCCGAACGTGACCGGCTGCGTGCCCGGCTCGACGCCCGGGACCGGCGTGATGCCGAGCGGATCGCGGGTGAGGCGATGGAGGTGCCGGCCGACCTGTGGCACGTCGTCGGCGGCCTGGACGAGCTGCGCGACGAGGACGGTGTTGTCGACGACGACCGGGTCCGAGCCGCTGTCGACGACGTGCTGCGCGCACGCCCGCACTGGCGTCGGGGTGGGTTGCCGCGCCGCGACCCCGACCAGGGCCGCGGCCGGGGTGGGGACGCCGGACCCAACGCCGGGTGGGCGGCGTTGATCCGGGACCGCCGGTAGCCGACGCCCGGATTTGCCTCTCCCGTGCCCGTGGGAGAAATAAGTCGGCGCACCGCGTCGCGACCGGCGCCGGTAGACTGATCACGCAGCGGGCCCCCGGCCAGGGCGCCGGCCCCGCCGCACCGAAGGCCCCAGGAGGGCACCAGCCGGTCGGCCAGCGGCCACGGCGACGAACGATCACCCCACTCCTGGGAGCCTCCCGTGGCCGTGAACCTCGACACCAGCAACAGCCCGCTCAGCGGGTTGATCGACTACCAGCGACTCGTGCTCGGCCCCCTGCTAGAGCAGTCGAAGGTGCTCCCGCACCTGCGTGTGATCCAGACCGGCAGCGCGATCGTCCACATCCCCACCGGGAAGGCCGCCGCCGCCGGCTGGTTCGCCGAGAACGCGGAGATCACCCAGAGCGACGACCTGATCGACGAGATCGTGGTGACCCCCCGCAAATGCGCGAGTCTGGCCGTCGTCTCCGAGCTGGCCGCCGACACCTCGCCCGGGGCGGTGGACGTGGTTGGCGGGATCATCGTCAACTCGGTGGCCAACGCCGTCGACCGGGCGTTCTTCGCCGGGACCGGGGTCGCGCCTCAGCCGCTCGGCATCGCCTCGGTCGTCGGCGTGTCCACCGCGACCGGGCTCACCGTCGACGGGATCGCCGACGCGATCGCCGAGATCGAGGACGCCGGTGGCAGCGCCAGCGTGATCTGGGCGAACCCGGCCGACTGGAGCACGCTCGTCAAGGCGCTCAGCGACCACGCCGCGGTCGCGCCCACCGGCCAGGTGCAGCGCAACGTGCTCGGCGTCCCCGTGGAGACGACGTCTGCGGTCACGGCGGGCACGATCTGGCAGGTTCCGCCGGGCGGGCGCTGTCCCAACGTCGGGCGGGGTGGGGTGGCACCGGTGGCCGGCTCACGCAGACGCACAAGGGGGAAGGCGGCAAACCGGCGGGGAGGTAATGATCACTTTTGGGGCGGAAATCGGCTGGTGCTGACCTGCGAGCGGTGCGGCGCCGCGCTGTCGCCGCGCCCCGGCCCCGGCCGCCCACGCCGGTTCTGCCAGAACCGTTGCCGCCGCGCCGCCGGCGCCCACCGCCGGGCGCGTGAGCAGCGGCTCGCCGACCTGCGCGCCGTGGTCGAGGGTCGGGCGCCGTGGTGGGTGACGCTGACCCGGGCGCAGGCCGCCGCCGAGCTGGCGCTCACCCGCAGCCAAGAGGACCCTCTTGATCCGATGCGGGATTACCCCCATCCTAATCCAGACATATCCAACCTGACCTGCCTCGCCGCGGGACGGCACGAGGTGCTGCGCCGGGCCGGGTGGGACGTGGAGCGCGACGGGTTGACCGGGGCGCCCCGGGTGCGGGTGTACGCCGGCGCGGAGCGGCACGAGACCGTCGACCGCGCGCTGCGCCTCCTGGGGCTGGGCACGGGCGCCGTGGTCGAGGTGGCGGCCGACGCGCAGGGCCGCCTGCGGCCCGAGGCGCTGGCCGCGGCCCTGCGCCCAGGGCCCGCGATCGTGTGCCTGCAGGCGGGCAACGTCAACACGGGGGCGGTCGACCCGCTGCGCCCCGCCTGCACCATCGCGCACGAGGCGGGCGCGTGGGTGCACGTCGACGGCGCGTTCGGGCTGTGGGCTGCGGCGGCGCCCGCGCGGCGGCACCTCGTCGATGGGGTCGAGCTCGCGGACTCGTGGGCGACCGATGCGCACAAGTGGCTCAACGTGCCGTACGACTCCGGCCTCGCCTTCACCGCGCACCCGGCCGCGCACCGTGCCGCCATGGGGATGACCGCGGCGTACCTGCCACCCGCGGCCGAGGCGCGCGACGAGGTCGACTGGAACCCGGAGCTGTCCCGCCGGGCCCGCGGGTTCGCGGTGTGGGCCGTGCTGCGCTCGCTCGGCCGGTCCGGCGTCGCCGACGTGGTCGAACGTTGCTGCGCGCTGGCGGCGCTGTTCGCGCGGCTGTTGCGCGCCGAGCCGGGCGTCGAGGTGGGCAACGAGGTGGTGCTCAACCAGGTGCTCGTGCGGTTCGGCTCGGACGAGCGGACGAGCGCGGTCACGGAGCGGGTGCAGCAGGACGGGACGTGCTGGGTCGGGCCGACGCGGTTCCAGGGGCGGACGTGGATGCGAATCTCGGTGTCGAACGCGACCACGCGGGAGGAGGACGTCGTCCGGTCCGTGCGCGCCATCGTTCACGCGGCGACGGCCGCGCCCACGCGCAGCTGACCCGTGGCGACCGCGCCGAGGTGCGTCCCCGTCGCGAGCCACCCGGGCAGCCCGTCCCCGCGCAGGTCCACCCGCGCGAGCCGGACCCGCCCGCGGAACCGGCACTCGGCCCGCGTGCCGGGTGCCTGGGTGAACGCGAACGGGACCACGAGGGGACACGCGACACCGACCGGCCGGGCGCGCACCCGCAACCGCCACCCGTCCCCGTCGACGGCACCGTCGGGGCCGAACGCCGCGAGCGTCTTCGGTAACGCCCAGTGCTCGCGTCCCCCCTGCCGCGACGCGACGGAGTCGACCGCGATGAACGGGACGTGGCCGAGCGCCCGACGAGCGGCCAGCAGCAGCGGGGTGGCGACGACCTCGGCGTACGGTCCCACCGGGCTCTCGACGTACCGCAGCAGCCCGCCCGCGGTGAGCGGGACGGCGCGGTGGTGGTGCAGGTACGGCGGGAGCGCCTCCCGCGCCCCCGGCCCCGCCCGGGTGCACCCACACGATCGCCTCGACGCGGCAGTCGCACGGCGGGGGCGCGGTGTCCACCCCCCAGAATGGCCGCCATGACGCAGGCGGTGAACGAGGCCCTCGGCGAGGCGGCGGACGCGTTTCGGGTGACCCGCGGGGACGCGGTCGCGACGATCACGATCGACCGGCCCGGCAAACAGAACGCGATCTCGTACGCGATGTGGCTCGCGCTGGGCCGGCTGATGCCCGTGCTCGCCGCCGACGACGAGGTGGCCGTGGTCGTGCTGCGAGGGGTCGAGGGCGGGCCGTTCTCCGCGGGCGCGGACATCGCGGAGTTCACGACGCTGCGCCTCGACGCGACCGGCGCCCGGCGCTATGGCGAGGCGGTCGCCTCCGGAGAGCAGGCGCTGGTCGCGTTCCCCAAGCCGACGATCGCGCTGGTGCAGGGCTACTGCATCGGCGGCGGCACCCAGCTCGCGCTCGCCTGCGACCTGCGGGTGTGCGACGCGTCGGCGCGCTTCGGCATCACCCCGGCGAAGCTCGGCATCGTCTACGCGTTGCCGTCCACCGCCCGGCTGGTGGAGACGGTCGGACCGGCGTGGGCCCGGTGGATCCTGTTCACCGCCGACCTGCTCGACGCGCCGACCGCGCTGCGGATCGGCCTGGTGCACGAGACCGTGGCGGAGGACGTGGTCGCGCGCGCGTACGACCTGGCGACGACGATCGCGTCGCGGGCCCGCATCTCGCTCACCGGGTCGAAGGTGCTCGTGGAACGGGCGGCGCAGGGCGAGCGTGTGGAGGACGACGCGGTGCGCGCGCTGTACGAGGAGTCGTACCGCAGCGTGGAGTACGCCGAAGGGGTCGCCGCGTTCCTCGACAAGCGGGCGGCCGACTTCGCGGCCGCCCGCCACC
>DATGDX010000472.1:0-6374 GCA_035310665.1 Mycobacteriales bacterium
TTCGTCTCCTCGGTGCTCGTGGCGCCCGGCGACGAGGTCGCGGCGGGAGACCCGCTGGTCGTGGCCGAGAGCATGAAGATGGAAACCACGATCACCGCACCGTTCGCGGGGACCGTCGCCAGCGTCCTCATCGCCGCGAACACGCAGGTGGACGCCGGCGCCCCGCTGCTCCGGATCCGGGAGGCCACCGACACCACCGCCGTCGGCGACCAGGTCGCGAGCGCTGCGGTCGACTTCTCGGCGCTCGCCGCCTCGCCCGACGACTCGAACCGGTCGCTGTTCGCGGCGCTGCGCAGCTACCTGCTCGGCTACGACCTCGACCCCGAGACGGCCCGGCGGCTCGTCGCGCGCCAGCGCGACCTGGCGCAGACCGCGCCCGACGGCGACGAGGAGCTGTTCGTTGCCGAGGCCGCGCTGCTGGACCTGTTCGCGGACGTCGCGGGGCTCTACCGCCCGCAGCCGGACGAGGAGGAGCAGAACCAGCTGACGGCGCGCAGCACCCAGGAGTACCTGCTGTCGTACCTGCAGTGGCTCGATGCGGACCGTGCGGGTCTGCCCATCTCGTTCCGGCTGCGGCTGGAACGCGCGCTGTTGCGGTACGACGTGCCGAGCCTCGAGCGCACGCCCGCGCTGGAGGCGGCCGTCGTGTGGATGTTCCGCTCGTTCAGCCGGGTCCGCGAGCTCGTCCCGGTCGTCACCTCCGTGCTCGAGCGGTGGCTGCGGGGTGCGGAGATCGCGTCGGCGCTCAACGGGCCGGAGGGGCGCGCGCTGCTCGAACGGCTCGCGGCCGGCGCGGAGAAGCGGCACCAAGTCGTCGCGGATCTCGCCCGCGACGTCCGGTTCCGCTACTTCGACGAGCCCCTGCTCGAGCGGGTCGTGGCCGAGGTGTACGCCGAGATGGAGACCCACCTCGACGAGCTCGCCGCGGACCCGAGCCGGCCGGACCGCGCGGAGCTGGTGAGCCGGCTGGTGTGGTGCCCGCAACCGCTGCGCGGGGTGATGCTGCACCGCTGGCACGTCTCCGACGCGGAGGTGCGGCGCACGCTGCTCGAGGTGCACGCTGGCCGCTTCTACCGCATCCGCGAGCTGCGCAACCTCCGTTGCGACGAGCACGACGGGCTGCAGCTGGGCAGCGCCGACTACGAGCACGAGGGGATGCCCGTCCACCTGGTCGTCGCCTACGCGCCGCTCGCCGAGCTGGCCCGGGTGGCCCGCGCGGTCGCGGCCCACCTCGAGACCGTCGACCCGACCCGCGAGGTCGTCCTCGATTGGACCGCCTGGCGCTCCGGCCCTCGCCCCGACGACGACGCCATGGCCGCGGAGCTGTGCGACAGGCTGTCGACCGCGGCGTTCGGCCGACGGCTGCACCGCCTCGACGTCACGCTGACCAGCGAGGGGGTGGCCGCCGAGCACGAGCGGACGCAGCACTTCACGTTCCGGCAGCCTCTGACCGGGCCGACGGCACCGGAGGGCGGGGCCGCGCCTTCGATGCCCCCCTTCGTCGAGGAGCTGCTCTACCGCAACCTGCACCCGATGCTCGCCAAGCGCCTCGACCTGTGGCGGCTGTCGAACTTCGCCCTCGAACGGCTGCCGTCCGCCGAGGACATCTACCTGTTCCGCGCGGTGGCGCACGACAACCCCAAGGACGCGCGGCTGTTCGCGCTCGCGGAGGTGCGCGACCTCACGCCGGTGCCCGACCCGGACGGCGGCCCCCCCGCGCTGCCCCGGTTGGAGCGCCAAGGCCTGCTGGCACTGTCCGCGATGCGGCACGCTCTCGCCCAGGTCTCCCCGCAGGAGCGCCCGCAGATGAACCGCATCATCATCTACATCCGGCCGCCGTGGGACGTCCCCCGGGAGCGCTGGCGCGACCTGGGCCACAGCTACGCGGGCCTCGCCGCCGGGGTGGGACTGGAGAAGCTGGTCCTGCGGGTGCAGATCCCCGAGGGCGACCGGGTGCGGGACGCCGTGCTGCACGTGGAGGGCGTCGGGCACCGGGCGGTGACGGTGCGGGAACGCCCCCCGGCGAACGAGCCGATCCGGTCGCTCACGGAGTACGGCCAGAAGGCGCTGCGCGCCTTCCGCCTCGGCACGCCGTACCCCTACGAGACGATCAAGATGCTGACCCCGCCCGCGGGGATTCCCTCCGACTTCCCCCCCGGTCATTTCGTCGAGTACGACCTCGATTCCGCGGGAGAGTTCGTTCCCGTCGGCCGGCCCTACGGTCTCAACACCGCGAACCTCGTCGTCGGCGTGATCACCAACGTGACGCCGAAGGTCCCGGAGGGACTGTCGCGGGTCGCCATTTTCGGTGACCCCACCCGCAGCCTCGGATCGCTGGCGGAGGCGGAGTGCCGCCGCATCATGGCCGCTCTCGACCTGGCCGAGCGGATGCGGGTGCCCTTCGACTGGTTCGCGCTGTCCTCCGGCGCGCGGATCGCGATGGACAGCGGCACCGAGAACATGGACTGGATCGGCGCCGTGCTCCGCCGGATCATCGAGTTCACCCAGCGCGGCGGCGAGGTCAACGTCGTCGTCGTGGGCATCAACGTCGGGGCCCAGCCGTACTGGAACGCCGAAGCGACGATGCTCATGCACACCCGAGGCATCCTCGTGATGACCCCGGACAGCGCGATGGTCCTCACCGGCAAGCAGGCCCTCGACTTCTCCGGTGGCGTCTCCGCGGAGGACAACTTCGGAATCGGCGGCTACGAGCGCGTCATGGGCCCCAACGGCCAGGGGCAGTTCTGGGCGCCGACGTTGCACGCGGCCTGCGCGCTGCTGCTGCGCCACCACGACCACACCTACGTCGTGCCCGGCGAGCGCTACCCCCGCCGCGCGCGGACCAGCGACCCGATCGACCGCGACGTCCGCACCGCGCCGCACGCCGCCATCGACGGCAACGATTTCGCCGTCGTCGGTGACGTGTTCTCGGAGGAGCGCAACCCGGAGCGCAAGAAGCCGTTCGACATCCGCTCGGTGATGCGGGCGGTCACCGACACGGACTCGGAGCCGCTCGAACGCTGGTCCCGGTGGCGGCATGCCGAGATCGCGGTCGTGTGGGACGCGCACGTCGGGGGGATCCCGGTCGCGCTGCTCGGTCTCGAGTCGCGCACCCTGACCCGCCGTGGTTTCGTGCCCGCGGACGGCCCTCCGGCCTGGACCTCGGGCACGCTGTTCCCGCAGTCGTCGCGGAAGATGGCGCGGGCCATCAACGCCGCCAGCGGCAACCGTCCGTTGGTCGTGCTGGCGAACCTGTCCGGGTTCGACGGCTCGCCGGAGTCGATGGGTCGCTGGCAGCTGGAGTACGGCGCCGAGATCGGGCGGGGGATCACGAACTTCCGCGGCCCCATCGTCTTCGTCGTCATCTCCCGCTACCACGGCGGCGCGTTCGTCGTGTTCTCCAAGCGGCTCAACGACCGGATGACGATCGCCGCCGTCGAGGGGTCCTACGCCTCGGTCATCGGGGGCGCACCGGCCGCCGCGGTCGTGTTCACCCGGGACGTGACCGCGCGGACCGAGCGGGATCCCCGGGTCGTGGAGCTCCGGCAGACCCTGGCCGCCGCCCGCGACGGCGGCGGGGAGGGTCTGCGCTCCCGGTTGCACGAGACGCTCGCGGCCGTGCGCGCGGAGAAGCTCGGTGAGGTCGCCGCCGAGTTCGACCGCATCCACAGCATCCAGCGCGCGCTCGCGGTGGGGTCCGTCGACCGGATCATCCCGGCCCGGGATCTCCGGCCGTTCATCATCGAGGCGCTGGAGCGCGGGATGGCCGACGCACCGGGTGAGGAGCGCGCGCCCGCGGGATAGCCGGCCACGAACCCGGATCGACCGACGCAGTCGGGTTGCGTCGCCACCGTCGGCGGGAATCTCCGGGCACATGACAGAGGACACGCGGACGCGCCCGCCCAGCGAGTCGCAGACGCCCGGCAGCCAGGCGCGCGAACCCCAGCAGATCCCGCCTCGCGGCTGGTGGCAGATCGCTAAACGAGTGCGGGCGCAGGTCAAGGAAGACCGGCTGATGCTCATCAGCGCCGGCGTCGCGTTCTTCTCGCTGCTGGCGATCCCCCCGACCCTCCTCGCGGCGCTTTCCATTTACGGCATCGTGACCACCCCGCAGGAGCTGCAGCAGCAGCTGTCGCAGCTCACCGACGTGCTGCCGAGCGATGCCCGCGGCATCGTCCGAGGACAGCTGCAGACGATCACAGCGGCCTCGTCGTCGGCGCTGGGGTGGAGTGCGCTCATCGGCGTGCTCGTCGCGCTGTGGAGCGCCTCCGGCGGGATGGGCAACCTGATCGAGGCGCTGAACGTGGCGTACGACGAGGAGGAGGGGCGCGGGTTCGTCCACCGGCGGCTCCTCGCGCTCGCGTTCGTCCTCGGCGGCATCCTGATGGTCGGCGCGGTCGCCGTCCTGGGGGGCCTGGTGCCCGCCCTGGCGAGCACGTTGCCCTCGGTGCTGCCGACCGTGGTGACGATCGCCGCGTGGCTCGTGCTCGCGCTGCTGACCATGCTGGCGCTCACCGTGCTGTACCGCTTCGGGCCGAACCGGGACCGGCCGGAGTGGGGGTGGGCGAGCTGGGGGGCGGTGATCGCCACCGTCGTCTGGGTGGTCGCCTCGCTCGGCTTCTTCTTCTACGTGTCGAACTTCGGCAACTACAACAAGACCTACGGCGCGATCGCCGGCGTGATCATCGTCATGCTCTGGCTGCTCATCACAGCGCTGGCGATCCTCCTCGGCGCGGAAATCAACGCGGAGATGGAGAAGCAGACGGTGCACGACACGACGGCGGGACAGGACCGGCCGTTGGGGGAGCGTCAGGCGTACGCCGCCGACCACGTGGCCCCGGACGTGGGCGACCGCTAGGACGGCCACCGCGAGGAGAGGGGGGACGCGGAAACGGTCAGGGCGCCTGCAGGCGGCTGAGGGCACGCTTGACGCTGCGCGCGGCCTGGGCGATCCGTTGCTCGTTCTCGATCAGCGCGAACCGGACGTGCCCCTCCCCGCCCGGGCCGAAGCCGACGCCCGGCGACACCGCGAGGTTGGCCTCGGCGACCAGGAGCTTGGCGAACTCCAGGCTGCCGAGCTCCCGGTAGGGCTCCGGGATCGGTGCCCACACGAACATCGTTCCCTGCGGCGCCGGGATCTCCCACCCGGCGCGCGCGAAGGAGTCGACGAGGACGTCGCGCCGCGACTGGTAGATGGCGTTGACCTGCTTGGGGTAGTCGTAGGCCTCGTTGAGCGTGACGGTGGCCGCGATCTGGATCGGCTGGAAGATGCCGTAGTCGAGGTAGCTCTTCAGCTTCGCGAGCGCCGCGACGACCCGGGCGTTCCCCAGCAGGAAACCGACCCGCCAGCCGGCCATGGAGAAGCTCTTCGTCAACGAGTAGAGCTCGACCGCGTGGTCCTTGGCTCCGGGCACCTGGAGAATGCTGGGCGGGCTGTACCCGTCGAACGCGGTGTCGGCGTAGGCGAAGTCGTGGACGACGACGACGCCGTTCTCGCGGGCGAACCCGACCAGCCGGGCCATCCACTCGAGGTCCACGCAGCGGGTCGTCGGGTTGTGCGGGAACGAGCAGACGATGACTCGAGGCCGCGGCCACTGCGAGTGGAAGGCCTCGTCGCAGCCGGCGAGAAAGTCGTGGCCGCCGTCGATGCGCACCTGCTGCACTTCCGCCCCGGCGAACAGCGGGGCGTAGAGGTGGATCGGGTAGGACGGCGTCGGGACGATCGCGGCGTCGCCCGGGCCCAGGAGCACCCACATCAGGTGGGCGAGCCCCTCTTTGGCGCCGATGGTGCTGATCACCTCGGTGTCGGGGTCGAGCTCGACCCCGAACCGGCGCCGGTAGAGGTCGGTGACGGCCTCGCGCAGCTTCGGGATCCCACGGGACGCGGAGTACCGGTGGTTGCGGACGTTGCGCGCGGCCTCCGCCAGCTTGGTGACGGCGGTCTCCGGCGAGGGGATGTCCGGGTTGCCGAAACCGAGGTCGACGACGTCGCGGCCGTTGCGCCGAGCCTCGACCTTCAGCGCGTCGATGATTGTGAAGACGTACGGCGGCAGCCCCACGATCCGCCGGAAGTCGAAGTCGTTGAGGGACATCGGTCAGACCGGTCGGCCGAGCCAGGTGTGCATCGGCTGCGCGGACAGCAGCGTCGGCGGTTCCTCGATCGCGACCGGGGGCGGGGTCGGCGCCGTGGACGCGACGGTCAGGATGAACGCGCCGTACCGGCGCCACCACCCGGGCATCTCGCCGCCTTCGGTTGATCGGACCTGAAGCGGGGCCCACTCGCCGACCGGCTGGTCGAGCGAAACGGCGACCTCGACCGAGCGGGTGTCGCGGCGCAGCCCGGTGCGCAGCACCTTGAGCGCGCTCTCCTTCGC
>DATGDX010000473.1:0-2819 GCA_035310665.1 Mycobacteriales bacterium
CTCGCCGGTGCTGCCGGTCAGTCCGCGGCACGGCTGGTCGACACCGTGCAACACGCGGTGCTGACCTACCGCACCGGCGGCCCGGACGACCTGGCGATGCTCGCCCTCCGGGTGCTGCCACCCACCGAGCCCGACGAGCACTTGCTCGTCGACACCCAGCTGCCCGCGACCCGCGCGGCCCCGCGGCTCGCCCGCCGCCTGGTCGCCCACGCTGTCGGTTCGCTGCTCCCGCCACCCCGGCAGCACGAGCTGCAGGTCGCGGTCAGCGAGGTGGTCACCAACGCCGTTGACGCCGTCTGCGCCGCTGCACAGCTCGCTGCCGGCAGCGAGCCCATCCGAATCCGGCTCCTGCACCGGCCCGACCGTCTGCACGTCGAGGTCCACAATCCGGGCGGCGCGTTCGCCCTACCCCGCCCGGCGGTCAGCCCCGCGGATCGGGGGCGGGGCCTCGACGTCGTCCGCGCTTTCGCCTCCGACCTCGGCGTCGAGGTCGTCGACGCCACGACGTGCGTCTGGTTCGATCTGCCGTTTCCGGCGGCCGCGCAGCGCTGAGCTGCAGCCGGTTGACCACCAGCCGCGAGGCTGGACCGACCGCCGGGCTAAGGCGGGCGGGCGAAGGCGGCCCGGACCGAGGCGACGGTCAGGCGTTGGCCGACGGCGTCGGCGACTGGGGACGCTGCCGAGGGATGCCGCTGACCCCCGCGGGACGGATGTTCTGGTTGACGTGGAAGACGTTGTCGGGGTCGTACTGAGCCTTGATGGCCGCGAGCCGCGGGTAGTGCGCGCCGTACGTCGCCTGCACCCGCTCCTGGCCCTCGTCCATCATGAAGTTCACGTACGCCCCGCCCGGGGAGTACGGGTGCTGCGCCTCCCAGTAGCCCACGCACCAGTCACGCAGTGCACTGGCGTTGGCCGGGTCGGGGTCGACCCCGGCGATCACTCCGGACCAAGTGGCGTCGCGGTAGGCCCATGCCGTCTCGTCGGGGCCCACATCGTGCGGCGCCCCGTCGATCGGGTAGAGGTGCATCGTCGATTTCCAGGTCGGCATCCGCGGGCCCCACTCGGCGTGCACCGCGACCGCCTCGTCGGGGATCTGCTTGACGAAGTCGGCGCGCCAGTACCACTGGTCACCGGGCGGGTAGAGCGCGTCGAACGCTGAGTTCCACGCCGGATACGGCATCTCCATCAGCCCGTCCAGCACGGGGGCGAGCGCCCGGACCGGGGCCATCACTTCGTCGACGCGATCCGCCGCCCCCGTGTAGCACCACACGACGCCGCACATCCTCTGCATGTGCAGTTCCGGAGGGAACGGCGGCGCCGGCGGCACCGTGAGGAAGGCGAAGAAGCCGTTGAGCTCGCGCGGAACCGCGGGGAGGAACTCGCGGTACCAACGCAGGATCTCCTCGGCGCGGTCCAGCGGCCACAGCGTCGGCCCGGCCACGACGGTGCGAACCGGGTGCAGCCGGAGCGTGAACTGGGTGACCACCCCGAAGTTCCCGCCGCCGCCGCGCAACGCCCAGAACAGGTCCGGCTCCCGGGTCGCGTCGGCGGTGACGAAGCTGCCGTCGGCCAGCACCACGTCGGCCGCGACCAGGTTGTCGATCGTCAGGCCGAATCTCCGGGTCAGGTGCCCCAACCCACCCCCCAGGGTCAGCCCACCCACCCCGGTGGTCCCGATGATCCCGGCCGGGGTCGCCAGGCCGAAGGCGTGGGCGGCGTGGTCCAGGTCGCCGATCGTCGCGCCGCCGTCGACGTGGGCCAACCGGGCCGCCGGGTCGATCCGCACGCTGCGCATGAGCGACAGGTCGATCACGACCCCGTCGCAGGTGCCGAGCCCGCCCCCGTTGTGCCCGCCGCCGCGGACCGCCACGTCGGCACCGAGCCCGCGGGCCCGGTCCACGGCGGTCATCACGTCCGCGACGTCGGCGCATCGCGCGAGCAGCTGCGGTCGTCGGTGAATCATCGCGTTGTACACCGGCGCGACCTGGTCGTACCCCGGGTCGGCGGGTCCGAGCACCGGACCCCGAAGGATGGCCTTGAACTCCTCGGCGGCGCTGCTGTCGATGACCGTGCTGGTCCCGGAACCGTTCACGAGGCTCTCCTTCGCGACACGAGGACGAATGGGACGGGGCCGTGCCCCCGCGGAAGGACACCCGCAACGTGGCACGGAGTCGTTTCCGAGGCAACGGTTGCGGGCCGACAATCTCGCCCGCCTTTGCGGCCTCCCCCCTGGTGCCGTCGCTGCCCGGTCAGCCGGTGTTCTGCAGCCCCGCGGCGACGCCGTTGACCGAGAGCAGCACAAGCTCGCTCAGCCGCCGCCGCTCGTCGTCCGTGACACCTCCCGTCCGCAGCGCGGCGAGGGCCCGCAGCTGCAGGTGGGACAGCGCGTCGATGTACGGGTTGCGCAAGGCCACCGCGCCTCCCAGCACCGCGCGGCCCTCCAGCAACCGGCGACGGCCCAGCACGTCGAGGACTCGCTCGGTGGTCAGCGCGAACTCGGCGAGGATGCGCTCGGTGAGCTCGGGTCGCCCGCCGAGCGCGAGGTAGCGCGCCGCGATCCCCGCGTCGGCTTTCGCCAGGCTCATTTCGGCGTTGTCGACGATCGCGGCGAACAGCGGCCAGGCCTGATAGGCCGCCCGCAACGCGCCCGTGTCGCCGACCGCGGCCAGCCCACTGCCCAACCCGTACCAGCCCGGCAGGTTGACCCGGCTCTGCGCCCAGGCGAACACCCAGGGAATGGCCCGCAGCTCGCCCAGGTCCCGCTCGCCACCCCCGGGACGCCGAGCGGGACGGGAGCCGATGCGCAGGTCGGCCAGCTC
>DATGDX010000474.1:0-7881 GCA_035310665.1 Mycobacteriales bacterium
GACGTGCCGGGCGGCGAGGATCTGGTCCGCGGGCGGCTGGAGGAGGAGCAGACGCTCAAGGAGCAGCTCGCGCAACTGGACGAGACCGACGTCGCCGACTCGGAGTTCCCGATCCGCGCGCGAGCCTTCATGCAGGCGGTCCTCGCGCACGCCGAGCAGGAGGAGCAGCAGGTCTTCCCGGCCGTGCGCAAGGCGCTCGACGAGAACCGGATCACCCAGCTCGGCGGCGCGCTGCGAGCCGCGAAGGCGATCGTGCCGACCCGGCCGCACCCGGCCGCGCCGAACACCCCGCCGGGGAACCTGGTGGCGGGACTCGTCGCCGGCGTCGTCGACCGGGCGCGCGACGTCGCGCAAGCCGCCGTCGGCCGGATCCGCAAGCCCTGACAATCCGCGGCCGGACTCAATGCGAGCCCGCCTGTCGACGTGCGAGGGTCCGGATCGGCGGACGGAGGCGGCGGCGGCCGGCGCTCGGCGTGCGGCATGGACGCGCGGGCCCTGTCGCGTCCATCATGAGGCGGCGGGAGGAGGGCGCGATGACGAGCAGTGATCCTCGGCTCGAGGACGACACCGCGCTCGAGGAGATCAACCTGTACGCCGACCTCGTGATCGCCGCTTCGGAGAGCGAGCAACGGTTGAGCCAGCAGGAGATCGACCGGCTGCTCGGGGTGCGCCGCGAGCCGCCGGTCACCCCGCGGCAGGGGTGAACCGGCGCAGCCGCAGGCTGTTCGTCACGACGAACACGCTGGAGAAGGCCATCGCCGCGCCGGCGATGAGGGGGTTGAGGAGACCGGCCATCGCCAGGGGCAACGCGGCCGCGTTGTAGGCGAACGCCCAGAACAGGTTTCCCTTGATCGTGGCGAGGGTCCGCCGGGACAACCGGATCGCGTCCGAGGCCGCGCGCAGGTCACCGCGCACCAGTGTCAGGTCCGAGGCTTCGATCGCCACGTCGGTGCCGGTGCCCATGGCGAGCCCCAGGTCCGCCTGGGCGAGCGCGGCTGCGTCGTTGACCCCGTCGCCGACCATCGCCACGACCGCGCCGGAGGCCTGCAGCTTCTCGACGACCCGGACCTTGTCGCCCGGGAGCACCTCGGCGATCACGTCCTCCGGCGGGATGCCCACGGCGGACCCCACCGCCTGGGCCACCGTTTCCCCGTCGCCGGTGAGCAGCAGCGGACGCAGCCCGAGCCCCCGCAGCAGGCGCACGGCCTCCGCGCTCGTGGGCTTGACCGTGTCCGCGACCGCGAACGCGGCCCGCGCGACCCGGTCCCACCCGGCCAGGACGACGGTCTGCCCGGCCGCTTCGAACCGCGCCTTCGCGTCTGCCAGCTCGGGGGCCAGTTCGGGGGCCAGCGCCGGCGCGGTCTCGGGAGTCCTGCGGCCGCTCGCCGAGCAGGCCGGCCCGGCCGGCGACGACCTGATGGCCCTCGACGACCCCCTCCACGCCGCGCCCCTCCCGGTTCGCGAACCGGGTGACGCCGGGTAGCGGGCCGAGGCGCTCGGCCGCCGCGGTCGCGGTCGCGCGTGCGATCGGGTGCTCGCTCGCCGCCTCCAGCGCCCCCACGAGGCGAAACGCGTCGTCGGGGGACGTGCCCGGCGCGACGACGACACCGTGCAGCGTCATGGCGCCCGTTGTGACCGTGCCGGTCTTGTCCAGGACGACCATGTCCACCCGGCGGGTCGACTCCAGCACCTCCGGCCCCTTGATCAGTAGCCCGAGCTGGGCGCCACGGCCGGTGCCGACGAGCAGGGCGGTCGGGGTCGCCAACCCGAGCGCGCACGGGCAGGCGATGACGAGGACGGCGACCGCCGCGCCGACCGCCTTCACGGTCCCGCCCCCGCTCCCGAGCCAGAAGCCCAGGGTTGCGGCGGCGAGCAGGATGACGATCGGCACGAACACCGCGGACACCCGGTCCGCGAGTCGCTGGACGGGTGCCTTGCCGGCCTGGGCCTGCTCGACCAGCCGGGCCATCTGAGCGAGCGCGGTGTCGGCGCCGACCCGGGTCGCACGGACCACGAGCCGTCCACCGACGTTGACGGTCGAGCCGACGACGTCGTCCCCGGGCGCGACTTCGACGGGGACGCTCTCGCCGGTGAGCATCGACAGGTCGACCGCGGACGCGCCCTCCTCCACGACGCCATCCGTGGCAATCTTTTCTCCGGGCCGGACCACGAACCGGTCGCCGACCGCGAGCTGCGCGATCGGAACGCGTCGCTCGGTCCCGTCGGGCTCCAGCAGTCCGGCGTCCTTCGCCCCGAGCTCGAGCAGGGCGCGCAGGGCGGCTCCGGACCGGCGCTTGGCCCGGGCCTCGAAGTAGCGCCCGAGCAGGATGAACACGGTGACCGCCGCGGCGACCTCGAGGTAGATCTCGTCCCCGCCGTTTTCGCCCGCGGGCACCAGCTCGAAGCGCATGCGCATCCCCGGGTCGCCGGCGTCGCCGAGGAACAGGGCCCACAGCGACCAGCCGAAGGCCGCGAGCGTTCCGAGCGAGATGAGGGTGTCCATCGTCGCGGTCGCGTGCCGCAGGTTCTTCCAGGCCGCCGTGTGGAAGGGCCAGCCGCCCCCCACGACGACCGGCGCGGTGAGGGTGAGCGCCAGCCACTGCCAGTGGTCGAACTGCAGCGGGGGCACCATGGCGAGCAGCAGGACCGGTAGCGACAACGCCGCGCTGATGCGCAGGCGTCGGCGGAGGACGGCCGTCTCGTCGTCGTCCACGCCGGTGCCGTCCTCGGCGAGTGTGGCCTCCTCGGGCCGCGCGGCGACGTCGCGGCGGGGGAGCGTCGCGGTGTAGCCCGTCGCCTCGACGGCCGCGACGAGCTGCTCGGGGGAGGCCTGTGAAGGGTCGTAGGTCACCGACGCCTTCTCCGTCGCGAAGTTGACGACGGCGCTCACCCCGTTGAGCCGGTTGAGCTTCCTCTCGATCCGCGCCGCGCAGGATGCGCACGTCATCCCGCGGATCGCCAGGTCGACGCGGGCCGGAGCGGTTTGCGTGGTCACTCGGGGACCTCGATCGTCATGGTCGCGAGGTGGAGGGTGCCGGCCCGCTGGAATTGCAGGAACAGCCGGTAGAAGCCGGGGCCGGGGAACGAGGCGCGGAAGGAGATCTCGGGGCCGCGCCCGCGACCGTCGACGGGGTGCACGTGCGAGTAGGCGAGGTCGCCCGCGCGGAGCGCGACGAGATGGCCGTAGGCGCCGAGGTAGGGCTGCAGGTCCCGGACCGGCTCGTCCCCCTTGCTGATGACGAAGGTGAGCGAATCGCCGTCGCGGCGCAGGCTCACCGCGTGGCCGTCGGCCGTGGTGGTCACCTGGTCCGGCTCCGGCAGCGGCCGCGGGCGAAACGCTCCGGGACCCGCGAACAGGTCCGTGCCGAGGGTCAGCGAGTGGTCGAGCGAACGCGGGCGGAAGTCGGCGAACACGCGGTAGGTGCCCGCCTCGGGCAGAGTGAGCGGTGTCGACCAGCTCCCGTCGGCCGCGAGCTCGGGGTGCAGGTGCTGGAAGCCGGCGAAGTCCCGGCGGACGACGATCAGATGGAGCATCTTGGTCTGCTCGACCACGAACGCGTGCACGGGGCTGCCGCCCGCGTCGAGGATGGAGAAGCGGTACGCCGCGCGCCGGCCCACCGCCAGCCGCGTCGTCTCCGGCAGCAACTGGTAGCCCTCGGCGTCGACGGAGAGCCCCGCGGGCGACGGCGTGGTGCCGGCCGTCGCGGGCTCGAGGTCGTGCGCGTGCGTCGAGGGGTTCGAGGGCTGCGGCGGGGCCGGCGCGCTTCCCCCGCCGGAGCGTCCCCTGTCAGAGCGCACGGCCGCGCCGACGAGCGAGGCGAGGACGAGCAGGACGCCGGCCGCGGCGCTGAACAGTGCGAGACGAAGTCCAGGTCTCACGCCACGACCTCGTACCCGGCCTCGTCGATCGCCGCTCGCACCCCCGCGTCGTCGATCCCGTCGCCCGTCACCGTCACCGTCCCTTCCGCCAGGTCGACGCCCACCTCGGTCACCCCGGGAACCTTCGTCACCTCGGACGCGATCGCGTCGATGCAGTGCTGGCAGCTCATGCCCTCGACGGTGTAGCGCCGCTCCGTCATCGCTGTCCTCCTTGTGGCTCCTCTTTTTTCCGTCTCCTTCTCCGTCTCCTCCTCGGCGAGCCTCCTCCGCCGCCGGTCCCCGGCCCTCGTTCCGGTTCCGGGTCCGGACCGCTAGGAGCGGACGAGGCGGGCGACCGCGGCGGAGGCCTCCCTGACCTTCTGCTGCGCCTCGGGACCCCCGCTGGCGATCGCCGCCGTGACGCAATGGTCGAGGTGCTCGTCGAGCAGCCCGAGCGCGACCGCTTGCAGCGCCTTCGTGACCGCCGAGATCTGCGTGAGGACGTCGATGCAGTACTCGTCGTTGCTGACCATCCGCTGCAGCCCGCGCACCTGACCCTCGATCCGCCGCAGGCGCCTGAGTTGGTCGTCCTTGTTGTCGGCGTAGCCGCGCATCATGCCCGTCTCTACGGTTACGGGGTAGGGGTATCCCGACCTCGACGGTAGGCGCACCGCACCCCCACGTCAAGGACGCGTCGATGCAGGCTGCCCGCGCGCGGCGAGGAGGGTGTCGAGGATGCCGAGCGCGTTCGCCGCGTCCGTGGCCACGGTCACGCCCCGCGGCCCGCCCGCGCCGTCGTCGACCCGCCACCCGTGCACGGCGACGACGGGGGTCCCCGCGCGACAGGCGAGTGCGATCTCGGACAGCGTTCCCCAGCGGCCCCCGACCGCGACGAGGACATCGGCGGTGCGCACGACCACCGCGTTGCGCGCCTCGCCGAGGCCGGTCGGAACGGCGATCACGACCCACGGGTTCGCCACCGACCGATCGGTGCCGGGCAGCAGCCCGAGCGTGACGCCGCCCGCCGCCCGCGCGCCGCGGCAGGCCGCGGCCATCACGCCGCCGAGGCCCCCGCAGACGACCACCCCGCCGCGCGCGGCGACCCCGGAGCCCACGGCGTACGCCGTCGCGAGCAGCACCTCGTCGGTCTCGTCGCCGGGGCCCACGACCGCGACGTACGGCATGGGTCGAGGCTAGCCGGTGGGCGGGGTCGCGCCGGGGCCAGCATGCGGGGCCGACGCCCAGCCGGTCCACCGGTGGACCTCGATCCAGATCACCGGCCCCGTCGGCGACCGCTCGGCGTACTGCTCGTACTTCCCGGCGAGGGCCGCGACAGCCGTCCGGTGCCGCTCGCCCCCCTCCACGACGGTCCCCTCGCCGTCCGCCCGCACCCACCACAGCGTCGACCAGTCGTCGGAGTAGCGGTCGGCGAGCACCGCGACGTGCGGGTTGGCCGCGACGTTCGCGAGCCGCTGCAGCCGGAGTGTCCGCTTCGGCTTGTCGTCCACGACGGTCACCACGGCGCTGCCCAGCAGCGCGAACGTGCACGGCACGACGTGCGGCCGCAGGTCGGGCGTGACCGTGGCGAGTCTCGCGACGCGCCCCCGCCAGCCGCGCCCGGGCTTCTCGCTCGTCCACCCGCCGGTCCTTCCCGCGCGAGACGCGCGCGTCGTGCGCGCCGCGACCGCCTGTTCGCCGCGGTGATCTCCTCTAGCATCGCTGCGACAGCGCCCCGGCCAACACGGAGTGACCGTGCGTCTGAGCCTGACACCTAGGGACACCAGCTTCTACGACATGTTCGCGGCCTCCGCCGACAACCTCGTCGTCGCCGCCAACCTGCTCGCCGAGATCGTCGGGAATTCGGGGGTCGACCGGGAGCGGCTCGCCCGGGAGATGCGCGACGCGGAGCACCGTGGTGACGACACGACGCACCGGGTGTTCAAGCAGCTCAACTCGAGCTTCATCACCCCGTTCGACCGCGAGGACATCTACCGCCTCGCCGCCGGACTCGACGACTGCATGGACGAGATGGAGGCGGCGGCTGACCTCATCGTGCTCTACGAGCTGCAGGAGTTGCCGCGCGAGCTGGGGCACCAGGTCGAGGTGCTCCGGCGGGCCGCCGACCTCACCGCGGGCGCGATGCCCCGGCTGCGAACGATGAAGGACCTCACGGAGTACTGGATCGAGGTGAACCGGCTGGAGAACGAGGCGGACAAGACCTACCGGCGCCTCGTCGCGCGGCTGTTCAGCGGCGCCTACGACGCGCTCACCGTGCTGAAGCTCAAGGAGGTCGTCGACACGCTGGAAGCCGCGGCCGACGCGTTCGAGAAGGTCGCCAACACCGTGGAGACGATTGCGGTCAAGGAGTCCTGAGGCGTGGAGATCCTCGGTCTGGTCGCGATCGTCGCGATCGCCCTGGTCTTCGACTACACCAACGGGTTCCACGACGCGGCGAACGCCATCGCGACCTCGGTGTCCACCCGGGCCCTCACCCCTCGCATCGCCCTGGCCATGGCGGCCGTCATGAACCTCGTAGGCGCGTTGACCGCCACCGGTGTCGCCAAGACCGTCGGCAGCGGCATCATCGACGCCCCCACCGGCGTGCACGGGCTCGTCGTCGTGTTCTCCGCTCTCGTCGGCGCGATCGCCTGGAACCTGCTGACGTGGTATTACGGGCTTCCGTCGTCGTCGTCCCACGCGCTGATCGGGGGTCTGATCGGGGCGGCGATGGCCTCCGCCGGCACCGTGAAGTGGAGCGGGGTGCTCGAAAAGGTCGCGCTCCCGATGGTCCTCTCACCGCTGGCCGGTTTCGTCCTGGGCTTCCTGATCATGCTCGGCCTGCTGTGGCTGGTGCGCAACGGGAACCCGTCCCGCCTCAACCGGAACTTCCGAAAGCTCCAGACGATCTCCGCGGCCTTCATGGCCTGGAGCCACGGTGCGCAGGACGCGCAGAAGACCATGGGCGTGATCACCCTGGCGCTGGTCACCACCGGGCACCTGTCGACGTTCGAGGTGCCGTTGTGGGTGATCGTCGCGGCGGCCGGCGCGATCTCGCTGGGGACCTACGCCGGTGGTTGGCGGATCATGCGCACGTTGGGGCGGCGGGTCATCCAGCTCGACCCGCCACGCGGCTTCGCCGCGGAGACCACCGCGTCCGCGGTGCTGCTCACCACGGCCTACGTCTACGCGGTGCCGGTCTCCACCACCCACACCATCACCTCCGCGATCATGGGCGTGGGCGCGACCCGGCGGCTGTCCGCGGTCCGCTGGGGGGTCGCCCGGTCGATCGTGGTCGCCTGGGTGCTGACGATCCCCGCCGCGGCGCTCGTCGCGGCGGGGGCCTACGTGGTGACCCACCTCATGGTCGAGTGAGGCGCCGGGTCGGTCAGGAACCGGGGGCCGGTGACTCGGGGAGACGCAGCGTCCGTCGCACGATCTTGCCTGTCGCGGTCTTCGGCAGCTCCGCGACGAAATTGACGACCCGCGGGTACTTGTACGGCGCGGTGTGCTGCTTGACGAACTCCTGCAGCTGCGCGGCCAGCTCCGGTGACGGCGACCAGCCGCGCTGCGGCACCACGATCGCGCGTACCACCGACCCGCGCTCGGCGTCGGGGGCGGCGACGACGGCGACATCGGCGACGGCCGGGTGCCGGGCGAGCACCGCCTCCACCTCGAACGGGCCGATCCGGTAACCGGCGGAGATGATGACGTCGTCGGTGCGGCCCTCGAAGTAGAGGTAGCCGTCCGTGTCCCGGCGCACCTGGTCCCCGGTCCGCCATGGTCCTGTGGGGGGTGCCACGGGGGGTGCCTCGGAGGCCGGCTGTCCGAGGTAGCGCAGGAAGAAGGTCGGCACGGTGCTCGGGTCGACGACGAGCTCCCCGTCCTCGATGGTCGTGCGAACACCGGGCAGCGGAAGGCCCATCGAGCCGGGACGAGCCGGGGCGCCGTACGGGTTCGCGGTGAGCTGCCCCGTCTCGGTCTGCCCGTAGCCGTCGCGGACGTCAACGCCGGTTCCCTCCCGCC
>DATGDX010000475.1:0-2031 GCA_035310665.1 Mycobacteriales bacterium
CTCCCGGCACGGGTCGACGGACGACGTGGTGGACCGCTGGGTCCCGATCCTCGAACGGCACCGGGTATCGCTCGTGCTGTCCGGCCACGACCACAACTACCAGCGCTTCGTCTCCCCGCGCGGGGTCACCTACGTGGTCACGGGAGGCGGCGGCGCCTCGCTGTACGACGTGGACCGCGACTGCACGGACGCGGTGCGGCAGGAGGCGCGCGCCAAGGCGTACCACTTCGTCGCGGTCGAGGTGCACGGAAGCGGGATGACCGTGACCGCCGTCGGGCGGGACGGCCGCATCCTCGACACGACCGTCCTGCCCACGGCGCCCGACGCTCGCTGAACCGCGCGGGCGGTCCCGGGCGCCGGCGTCACACCCGCGTGACGGCCACGTCCTCCCGCTCGACCGCCTCGTCGGCCCCCACCGCCACCGAGCGCCGCTTCGAGACGACGACCGCGGTCACCAGGATCGCCAGCGCGACGAACGCGATCGCGAAGCGCAGGGGGTCGTTGGCGTTCTCGCCGACGGCGAGCGCGACGACCGACGGGGCGATGAGCAGCGACACGAGGTTCATCACCTTGAGCAACGGGTTGATCGCCGGGCCCGCGGTGTCCTTGAACGGGTCGCCGACCGTGTCGCCGATGACCGTCGCCGCGTGCGCCTCGGAGCCCTTGCCGCCGTAGTGGCCCTCCTCGACGAGCTTCTTGGCGTTGTCCCATGCCCCGCCGGAGTTCGCGAGGAACACCGCCATGAGCGTGCCGGACGCGATCGCGCCGGCCAGGAAGGCGCCGAGCGGGGCGTAGCCGAGGAAGAAGCCGACCGCGATCGGCGTCATGATGGCCAGCAGGCCCGGGGTGGCGAGCTCGCGCAGCGAGTCCTTGGTGCAGATGTCGACGACCCGCCCGTAGTCCGGCCGGTCGGTGAAGTCCATGATCCCGGGCTTGGTGCGGAACTGCTCGCGGACCTCGAAGACGACCCGGCCGGCGGCCCGCCCGACCGCGTTGATCGCGAGCCCGGCGAACAGGAACACCACGGCGGCGCCGATGATGAGCCCGACGAGCGCGTTCGGCTTGTCGATGGACAGCGAGAAGGACTGCGCCGTGCGCCCCGCCTCGACGAGCGCGGTCTCGACCGTGGTGCGGAACGAGCCGAACAGCGCGGTGGCCGCGAGCACCGCGGTGGCGATGGCGATCCCCTTCGTCACCGCCTTGGTCGTGTTGCCGACCGCGTCGAGGTTGGTGAGCACCTGCGCGCCCTCGCCGTGCACGTCGCCGGACATCTCGGCGATCCCCTGCGCGTTGTCCGACACCGGGCCGTAGGTGTCCATCGACACGATCACGCCGACGGTCGTGAGCAGGCCCGTGCCGGCGAGCGCGACCGCGAACAGCGAGACGACCACCGACCCGGATCCGAGCAGGAACGCGCCGTAGACGGCGGCGGCGATGAGCAGCGCGGAGTAGACCGCGGACTCCAGCCCCACCGAGACCCCGGAAAGGATCACGGTGGCCGGCCCGGTCAGCGAGGTCCGGGCGATGTCGCGCACCGGGCGGCGGGTGGTCTCGGTGAAGTACCCGGTGAGCAACTGGATGGCGCTCGCGAGCACGAGACCGATGAGCACGGCGACGACCGCGATCACCCGGGGGTTGCCGTCAGCGCCCGCGGGCGGGGTGCCGGGGAAGCCGGCGAAGCTCGACGGCAGGTAGAGCCAGGCGGCCACGGCGACCAGCACGGCGGACACGACGGCGGACAGGAAGAAGCCCCGGTTGATGGCCTGCATCCCCGATCGATCGCCCGCGCGGGGGGAGACCGCGAAGATCCCGAGGATGGCGGTCAGCACGCCGATGGCCGGCACGATCAGCGGGAACACCAGGCCGTGGAACCCGAACGCGGCCCTGCCGAGGATCAGCGCGGCCACGAGCATCACGGCGTACGACTCGAACAGGTCGGCGGCCATCCCCGCGCAGTCGCCCACGTTGTCCCCGACGTTGTCCGCGATCGTCGCCGCGTTGCGCGGGTCGTCCTCCGGGATGCCCTGCTCG
>DATGDX010000476.1:0-4527 GCA_035310665.1 Mycobacteriales bacterium
ACCCGCACACCGAGCGGCGGCTGCGGCTCGTCACCGACCTGCAGCCGGCGCTCGACCGGGGCGAGGTCACCGTGTACTACCAGCCCAAGGCGGCCGCCGGCGACGGCCGAGTCGTCGGGGTGGAGGCGCTGGTCCGCTGGCAGCACCCGACCCTGGGCCTGGTGGGGCCCGACGAGTTCGTCCCGCTCGCCGAGCAGGTCGGGCTTCTCGGGCAACTCACCCGGCTCGTCCTCGACACCGCGCTGCGCCAGCAGGCCACCTGGGCGGCGATGGGTCATCCGCTCGGAGTCTCCGTCAACGTCTCGGCCCGCGACGTCGCCGACAAGGACCTGCCCCGGGACGTGTCCCGAGCGCTGGGCGCGACGTCGACGACCCCCGACGCCCTCACGCTCGAGATCACCGAGAGCAGCGTGATGGGCGACGTGGCCCGCAGCGTTGCCGTGCTCGACGACCTCGCCGCCCTCGGGGTGCGCCTGTCGGTCGACGACTTCGGCACCGGCTACTCGTCGCTCGCCTACCTCGGGCAACTGCCGGTGCACGAGTTGAAGATCGACAAATCGTTCGTCCGCGCGCTGGACGACCCGTCGGGCGCCCGGCGAGCGGCCGGGACGCTGTTGCGCACCACCGTGCGGCTCGGGCACGACCTGGGCCTGACCGTGGTGGCGGAGGGGGTCGAGGACGCCGCGGCGTGGACGAGGTTGGCCGACCTCGGCTGTGACCTCATCCAGGGCTACGTGCTGGCGCGTCCGGCACCCGCCGACGAGGTGACGGCCTGGTTGGCCGGCGCGAGTGACCTCGCCGCCGGCGCCGTCTACCCCTCGGCCCGCGTCGGGTGACCGGCCGCTCGGGCATGGACCGGCGTCAGGCCAGGGACGTCACGAAGTCACTGAGCCGATGCGCCGCCGCCTCCAGACCGAGCGCCGCGCTGCGCACGACCTTCGCCGCGTCGTTCGGGAACGCGAGAACGTAGTAGATCGCGAAAGCGTTGGCCACCCAGGTGAGCAGCTTCTTCGCCATCCCGACGCTCCCCACGACTCACCTCGCTCCGCGCCATCGCTCCTGGGTTGCGTTTCTATCGCCGTCAGGGGCTTCATCGGTGGAGGCGCGCCCGAGGCGCGACGCACCGGTCCCACCGAGCGACTCGGTCAGCGACCTGGGTCAGCGACCCCCGGCGCGGCTGCTGCGCACCGCGCCCGGCAGCAGCCGCGAGCGAAGCTGTCGCAGGTGGCGCCGGCTCACCGGCAGCTCGTGGCCACCCACGACGACCACGTGTCCCCCACCCACCGTCGCCCGCAGTTCGCTGACGAACCGCACCGCGATCAGGTGGGCACGGTGGACCCGCACGAAACCGGCCGGGCCCCACGCCCGCTCGAGCGCGTCGAGGGACAGCCGGACGAGGTGACTGTGCCCGGACAGGGTGTGCAACCGGCTGTACCCGCCGCAGGCCTCCACCCGGGACACCTCGCCGCGGTCGACGAACAGCGTCCGCGCGCCCGTGTCGACGGCCACGACCGGCAGATCGGTGAGCGCGTCGTTCGCCTCCGCCGCCGGGAGGCGTTCACACAGCCGAGCGATCGTGTCCGCGACCCGGGCCGGCGGGACGGGGGTCAGCAGGAAGTCGACGGCGCGGACGTCGAACGCGTCGACCGCCGTCTCCGGCGTCGCCGCGGTGAGCACGACGGGCGGCGGCTCCGCGAACCGGCGGAGCAGCCGCGCCAACTCCACGCCGTCGAGGCCCGGCAGGCGAGCGGCGAGGAAGATCCCGGCGAACCGCTCGTCGCGGGTGCGCCGCAGGGCGGTGAGCCCATCGGCCACCTGCTCGACGACAGCGACCTCGTCGCGTTCGGCGAGTACGGTCGCGAGGGCGACCCTGGCCGCGGCGTCGGCGTCCGCGAGCAGGAGTCGCAGGCCGGAGGCAGGCGCGGGTCGGGGATGCACCGGCTGGGGACGTGGCCCCGCCCGCAACGGTCTGTCCACACTTGCCCCCACACAGTGCCGGCCGCGCTGCCCCCCCGGGCGTTCGGTCACTGCCGATCTCCCGCGCGTTCGCGCACGATACCGCCCACCCTTTCGTTCGTCCCCGACAACCGCCCGTGTCGCACACGCGACCGTTCGCCATGTCGCCCCTTTCGCGCGGGGGCTCGACCCCGACAATCTTCGCCGGAAAGCCGGGCCACGCGTCAGAACGGGACCGCCGGGGTCGCCGTTTCGGTCTGTCGCCAGTGACCTCAGCGGCGCCCGTCGACGGGAAACCGGAGGCGCGCCGGTGGTGTGCCCGGACGAACCGACCGGGATCGACCGTGGACATCGAGGAGGAGCCGTGGCACAGGCCGAAATCCGACTTCCCGACGCGCGTGGGGGGGTGCCCCAGCCCGACGCGACCCCGACCGTCCCGGCGCCGGACATCGCCGACCCGGGCCCGCTGGGACTCGCCGGCTTCGCGATGACGACGTTTTGTCTGAGCGTCTTCAACGCGGGGCTGCTGGACGTCAGGCTCGAGGCGGTCGTGCTTCCGCTGGCGCTGTTCTACGGCGGTATCGCCCAGATGCTCGCGGGCATGTGGGAGTTCAAGAAGGCCAACACGTTCGGCGCGTTGGCGTTCACGTCGTACGGCGCGTTCTGGTTGGCGCTCGCCACCTACAGCAGGTTCGTGGCTCCCGGGTTGCCGCCGACGTCGCGGCACCTGGCGACCGGCCTGTTCCTGCTCGCCTGGACGATCTTCACCGCCTACATGTTCATCGGCTCACTGCGGATCAGCGGCGGGTTGATCGCCGTGTTCGCGGTGCTGCTCCTGACGTTCATCGCGCTGACGTGGGGCGCGTTCGCCGAGGCTACGGGCCTCACCCGGCTGGGCGGCTGGCTCGGCATCCTGACCGCACTGCTCGCCTGGTACACCTCCGCCGCCGGCGTGATCAACCCGACGTGGGGGCGCAAGCTCCTGCCAACCATGCCGGTGAAGCGGTAGCAGCAGGGCGCGACCGAAACCGCCGCTGATCCGTCGCCCGTCCGGGCACGGCCGGCGGCGGTTTCGCGTGACCGTCTCGCGGTGTCGATGTCATGCGTCAGGGGCGCCGGGCAACCCGGCCTTCTCCCGCGCTAGGCCACGGTCAAGCTGTCCATCAGCCGGTCGGCCGCGATGTAGGGGTCGAACTCGCCGGCGAGGACCCGGTCGGCGAGCGCGGCGAGCGCCGCCGTGCCGCGCAGGTCCCCCATGCGCGCGCGCAGGGCGGCCACCGCGATCGCCTCGATCTCGTTGCACGCCCGGGTGCGCCGGCGGCGGCCCAGTTCGCCCGTGCGGGTGAGCCACTCGGCGTGCTGCTCCAGCGCGTCGACGAGCTCGTCGGCCCCCTGACCCCTGGACGCGACCGTCTTCACGATCCGCGGCTTCCACCCGTCGGGGTCCTGATGCTCGCCCAGGGACAACATGTGCCGCAGGTCGCGCGCGGTCTGATCGGCACCGTCGCGGTCGGCCTTGTTGACCACGAACACGTCCGCGATCTCCAGGATCCCCGCCTTGGCCGCCTGGATCCCGTCGCCCATGCCGGGTGCGAGCAGCACGATGGTCGAATCGGCCGCGGAGGCGATCTCGACCTCGGCCTGCCCCACGCCGACGGTCTCGACGAGAATGAGGTCGCAGCCCGCGGCGTCGAGGACGCGGATCGCCTGGGGCGTCGCCCAGGACAGCCCGCCGAGGTGGCCGCGACTGGCCATCGAGCGGATGAACACCTCGTGGTCGGTCGCGTGCTCCTGCATGCGGACGCGGTCGCCGAGCAGGGCGCCCCCGGAGAACGGCGACGAGGGGTCGACGGCGAGCACGCCGAGGCGCATCCCGCGCTTGCGGTAGGCGGCGACGAGCGCCGCCGTCGAGGTCGATTTGCCGACCCCCGGAGCGCCGGTCAACCCGATGACGCGCGCGTGGCCCGTGTGCGGGGCGAGCGCCGCCGTCACGTCACGCAGCAGGGGGGACGCGTCCTCGACAAGGGAGATCAACCGGGCGACGGCGCGCGGCTCGCCGCGCCGCGCCCGGTCGACCAGGTCGGGGACATCCAGCCGGCGCCGGCGCGCGGCCGGCGCCGACGAGACGTCCGTCTGCTGCGCCGCGGTCACGCGCCAGGAACGCGCAGAATCAACGCGTCGCCCTGACCGCCGCCGCCGCACAGCGCGGCGGCGCCGGTGCCCCCGCCCCGCCGCTGCAGCTCGACCGCGAGGTGCAGCGTGATCCGGGCGCCGGACATGCCGATCGGGTGGCCGAGCGCGATCGCGCCGCCGTTGACATTGACCTTGTCGAGCGGCAGGTCGAGCTCGCGCATCGACTGGATCGCCACCGAGGCGAACGCTTCGTTGATCTCGACCAGGTCGAGGTCGGCGGGAGACAGGCCCTCCCGACCGAGCGCCTTCTTGATCGCGTTTGCCGGCTGCGACTGCAGGGACGGGTCGGGCCCGGCGACGACACCGTGCGCCCCGATCTCGGCCAGCCACGAGACGCCGAGCTGTTCGGCCTTGCGCTTGCTCATGACGACGACCGCG
>DATGDX010000477.1:0-5266 GCA_035310665.1 Mycobacteriales bacterium
ACGGCAAGGTCGAGCGATTCCACCGCACCCTGCTCGTCGAATGGGCCTACCGGCGCGCCTACCGCAGCAACCCCGCCCACCTCGCCGCCCTCGACGCGTATCTTCACCGCTACAACACCCAGCGCGGGCACACCGCTCACCGGGGACGCCCCCCGATCAGCGCTCTCGCCGCATGACTGTCAACAACGTGCCGGTGCGCGACAGCTAGGCGAGCATGTGTCAGCAAGCAGCAGCTGCTGCACGTCGCGGGCCGTCTCCGTGGCTTCGACCCTGGGGGCTCGGCGCCGAGCCGACTAGGCTGGCGTCATGCCGCATGCGCGACCCTCATGGTTCGCGCTGGCGTGCGTCGCGGTGCTGCTGGCCGCGCTGACTGGCACGCCGCCGACCGCGCTGCCCGCCGCCACGGGATCGTCCGACGGCGTCGCGATCAGGGTGGCGGCGACTGCCGACGCCACCCTCGCCCTGCCGCCAACTGGGAGCCCGGCACAGCTCCTCGCGCAGCCGGCGAAGCGGCTGCCCTGGTCACCCGCCGAACCGGTGCGATGGAGTGCGCTGCTGCTCGTGGTCCTCACCACGCTCGCCTTCGGCGCCGTCACCGTCGCCGGGCGAGCGTGGCGCTGGTGTCCGTTCGTCTGGCGCGCCCCCCCGGCCGCCGCAGTCGCCTGAGCCCTTCCCTGGTCGCGCGGGTCCACCCGTCCGCGTCGACCTCCCGGCGTTCTGCGGAGGCCGAATGCCTGCGTCACCGTCCGCCCCCGCCCGTCCGCCGACCGATCCGGATGGACTGTCGGCCGTCGACCGGGCCCAGCTCTACGACCTGCTCTCCCACGCCCGCAACGTGCGCCTCGACCAGTCCGAAGCGCTCGCGATCCGGGACACCGACCTCGGGTCGGCCGTGCTCGACGAGCTCGACCATGGGATCGCCGCGCACGTGTCTCGGGAACTGGCCGAGATAGAGATCGCGCTGCTGCGGATGTCGCTCGGCACGTACGGCACCTGCGAGCGCTGCGGGGAGCGGATCCCCGTAGCCCGCCTGTACGACCGGCCGCACACCCGGTTCTGCGCGCCCTGCCAGCCCCGGCGCCGGTGACGACGAGGGTCCAGTCGTGGTGATCGTCGTGCGAGAGGTGACGCGTGCGGGCGCTGCCCAGCGCACTCGACGATCACCACGACTCGGGTCCGGGGGGGAGCGGTCAGCTGCCGGCCACGGTCATCTCGCCCACCAGCAGCGTCGCGCCCGCGAGCGAGCCCCCGAACGGGAAGAACCGGCGATCGTCGGCGAGCGCGGTGACACCGCGCAGCATGTCGAGCAGCGTCGAGGACACCGTGACCTCCCGGACCGGCTCCCCGAGCGCGCCGTCGCGAATCCAGAGGCCGGTCGCGCCGACGGACACCTCCCCCGAGACCGGGTTGACGCCCGAGTGGACTCCCTTGACCTCCTGGACGTAGAGCCCACCGTCGGCCCGCCGCAGCAGGTCGTCCACGGGCAGCGCCGACCCGTCGAGGAACAGGTTGGTGGGCGCGACCCCCGGTGTCGACCCGTAGCCGCCCCGCGACGCGTTGCCCGTCGACGATCCCCCGACCCGCGTCGCGGTCTCGGTGTTGTGCAGGTAGCCGCGCAGCTCGCCGGCGTCGACCAGGACCGTCCGCCCGGTCGGGACCCCCTCGTCGTCGACCGGCGCGGCACCGGGCCCGTCGAGCAGGCGCCCGTCGTCGATCAGTGACAGCCCCTGGCCGAGGACCGCCTCGCCGACCCGGCCGGCGAGCAGGGAGCGCCCCTTCTGCACCGACTCCGCGGACACCGCGTCAGCGAGCACACCGAGGAATTGCGCGGTCACCATCGGATCGAAGACGACGGGCACCCGGGCGGTCGCCGGCTTGCGCGAGTCGAGCAGGCGCGTCGCCCGCGCCGCGGCCTCGCCCGCCGCCGCCGCCAGGTCCACGTCCTGCCAGCCGCGCCCGTCCGAGAACCCCAAGCCGGTCTGGGTCTCCTCGCCCTGCCGCGCGAGGGCGTAGACGGTGACGTAGCAGGTGGTGGAGTCGTAGGCGGCGGCGACGCCGGTCGACGAGGCGATCGCCACCTCGCCCCAGGCGTCGCCGTACGAGGCGGCCGGCACGGAGGCGATCCGCGGATCGGTGCCCAGCGTGCGCCGCTCCAGCTCGAGCGCGCGGGCGACCTTGTCGCCCATCGGGACCTCGCGCAGTGCGGGCACCGAGATCCCGTCGAGCGGCTCGTACGGCGCCGGGGCCGGCAGCACGTTGCCCACGTCCGAACTGGTGTAGCCCGCGTTGGCGCGCGCCTCGCCGAGCGCGAACCGCAGCCCGCCGTCGGACAGATCCGCCGTCGAGGCGAACCCCAACCGGCCGTCCACGACGACGCGGACGCCGACCCCTCGCGTCTCCGCGGAGGAGAGCTTCTCGACGTCGCCGCGGAAGACGGTCACCGACGAGGTCACGCTGTGCGAGGCGAAGGCTTCGACCGCCTCGCCCGGGCCGGCCTGCGCCGCCACCCGCTGGGCGAGCTCGAGCAGGGTCACGCGGTGCCTCCGACCGTCAACCGGGCGATCCGCAGCGTCGGCGTCCCGAACCCGGCGGGCACCCACTGCCCACCCTTGCCGCACATGCCCTGCTTGGTGGCGAGGTCGTCGCCGACCGCGTCGACGAGGCGCAGCACGTGCGGCCCGTTGCCGATGAGGTTCGCCCCGCGCACCCGCCGGGTCAGCTCGCCGTCCTCGATGAGGTAGGCCTCGGTGACCCCGAACACGAAGTCGCCGGTGGCGGGATTGACCTCGCCGCCGGCCAGCCCGTCGGCGTAGAGCCCGCGCGCCACCGACCGCAGGATCGCCTCGCGCGTCTCCCCGCCGGGGAGGATCAAGGAGTTGGTCATCCGGGGCTGTGGCAGGTGGGCGTAGGACTGCCGGCGCCCGTTGCCGGTGGGCGCCGTCCCGAGCTCGCCGGCGGAGATCCGGTCGCTCATCTCGCCCACCTGGACGCCCCGGTCGAACAGCACCGTGCGCTGCGCCGGGGTCCCCTCGCCGTCGAACGCGAACGACCCCCACCCGTTCGGCAGGGTCGCGTCGTCGACCCCGGTGAGCAGCTCGCTGCCCACCTGCTGCCCTCGGGTGGGGGCGTAGACGCTGGTCTCCTTCGCGAGCGCGTCGGCCTCCAGGCCGTGCCCGCAGGCCTCGTGGAACAGGACGCCGCCCCCGCCCGCGTTGAGCACCACGGTCATCTCCCCGGCCGGGGACGGGTCGCTGTCCAGCAGACGAAGCGCCCGCTCCGCCGCGGTCCGCCCGACCGTCGCCGGGTCGATCTCGTCGAAGTGCTCGAAGCCCTTGCTGGCGCCCGGCCCCTCGAATCCGGTCTGCATCAGCCCGTCGCGCGCGGCGACCACGTGCACGACGAGCCGGGTCCGCACCTGGGTCTCGTCCGACAGGTGCCCGAGGGAGTTGGCGACGAACGCGCGGGTCGAGACGTCGGCGTACGACGCCGTGACCTGCCGGACGTCCCCACCCGCCGCCCAGGCCGCCTCCTCGCAGCGCCGCGTCACCTCGATCTTGCGGGCCTTGTCCACGTCGTCCGGGGCGAGCCGCACCGGGTGACGGGTCGGCGGCTCGGCCCTGGTGAGATCGGCGACGGTCGCCCGCTGCGCGCCGGACAACCCGGCCGCCGCCGCCCGCGCCGCCTCGAGGAGGGCGTCGTGGGTGAGGACGTTCGTGTAGGCGTACATCGCCTGCGCATCCTTGACGACGCGGACCCCGGCGCCCTGGTCGTGTCCGCTGGACAGCTCCTCGACCCGGCGATCGTCGATGCGGATGCCGGTGGAATCGCGGCGCTCGGCGTAGACCTCCGCCCAGTCGCCGCCGCTCGCGAGTGCGGCGGCCAGCGTCGCCCGCACGTCGGACTCGTCGAGCATGCGCCCCCGCCCTCGATGGATCCGTCGGACAACGCGGGCCCGGTCCGGGCCGAGCCGGGGCCGGCGGGACCGCTTAGTCCAGGTCGCCGTGCTCCAGCCGGACCAGCCGCCGCTCGCGGACCAGTTGGTCCACCGGGAGCTCGACGCCCTCCGGGTCGTGGTCCAGTGCGGCCAGCACGCCGACGAGGTCACGCTGGCTGACCACACCCACGACCTTGCCGCCTTCGACGACGGGCAGGTGCCGGATCCAGCGCGATGCCATCTCGCGGGCGGCCTGGTAGAGCGGCATCGTCGGCGGCACGGTCAGCACGTCCTTGGTCATCGCGGAGCTGACCGGCGTCGACCCCACGTCGTCGCCGTGCGCGACGGCCTTCATCACGTCCCGCTCGGTGACGATGCCGAGCAGGGTGTCCCCGTCCATGACGAGCAGCGAGCCGGTCTGCTGCTGCCACATCCGAATCGCGGCGTCCTTGAGAGTGTCGGACGGCGACTCGCTGACGCTCGCGTTCGTCATCACGTCGGCGACCTTCATCACTCCAGGCTCCTTCGGTGCACGTGGAAGTGCGGTCGGATCGGCGGGACCTCGGCAGCCTAGCGGTGTCAGGTGACGAGCTCGACCTCCACCTGCTGGTCGGCGACCCGCGTGCGCAGGCGGGGTTGAGGCGCGGTCGCCGGGCCGTGCACGACCTCGCCGTCGCGGAGCCGGAACGTGCTCCCGTGCCACGGGCACACCACGCAGGTGTCCCCCACGACCTCACGGACCTCGCCGTTGTGCAGCGGGCCCGACAGGTGCGAGCAGCGGTCGACGAGCGCGTCGACCGTCGGGCCGCGTCGGTACAGCAGGACCGGCACCTGGCCGAGTTGGCGCACGGTCAGAGTCCGATCGGGCAACTCGTCGAGCGTGGCGATGACCGTCCAGCCGCTCGGCATCGTGTCCTTGACGTCGGCGGTGTGGTTGGCACCGATCGCCCGGCGGTAGCTGAGGTGACCGCCGAGCAGCCCGCCGAACCCGAGCGCCGCGAGGCCACCGAGTGCGAGCACCTTGCCCAGCCCGTGCCGGCCGCGGAGGCGCGCGGTGAACGACCGGGCGTACAGGGTCAGGGCGACGCTGTTCGCGGCGGCGTGCACGACGCCGGTCCGCTGCTCCGGTCGGTTGAGCTGCGACCAGTCGGCGAGACCGGTGACCGCGGTCGGCACCGCGGCGACGACACCGAGGCCGACCAGCGTGGTCCCGGCGCGGCGCCCACCCGGGACCAGGTCGAGGACGGCGGCGGACATCCACGCCCCGATCGGGACGTCGGTGAGCATCGGGTGCAGCGGGTGCCCCAGCCAGGTCCCGTGCAGCAGATCCCG
>DATGDX010000478.1:0-3176 GCA_035310665.1 Mycobacteriales bacterium
GCAGGAGGCGAACCCGTTGTCCAGCGCGGTGAAGCCGATCCCGGCGCGGCTGGCTTGCCGCTTGGCCCACTCGTGGCCGTTGAGGCACAGCTTTGTCGGCGTTCAAGTAATTCCCTAGCTGCAGGCGTCACCGTTCCCGTAATTCCCTAGCCCCCGTTCACGGAATTCCCTACCGGCGCGGCCCCGCGGAGTCGCGCCATCGGGCTCCTCGAACCCGTGTAGACGCGCCTCGACCGTCCCCGAGACCGAGCGAGGCGCCGGATGGCGAGGAGAAGCTTCGACGTGATCGATGTGGTCGAGATCCTGCAGCACTGGCACGCCGGGCGGCCGAAGTCGGTCGTCGCCGACAGCCTGCGCGTGGACGTGAAGACGGTCCGCAAGTACGTCGCGCCGGCGGAGGCGGCCGGCATGGCGCCGGGCGGCCCGCGGCTGGCGCGGGCGCAGTGGGAGGAGCTGGTGCGCCGGTGGTTCCCGGAGCTGGTGGACGCGCGGGCGCGCAGCTCGACGTTCCCGCTCATCGAGCCGTTCCGTAGCCAGATCAAGGAGATGCTCGCGACGAACACGGTGAGCACGGTGCACCAGCGGCTGCGCGACGAGTGCGGCCTGGCGGTCGGAGTGAGCAGCTTCCGGCGCTACTGCTGGTCGCAGTTCCCGGAGACGGCCGAGGATCGCGCGACCGTGCCGCGCCCGCCGGTTGCGCCGGGGGCCGAGGCCCAGGTCGACTACGGGCTGCTGGGCAGCTGGCTCGACCCGCTCGCGGCGCGGGCGCGGCGGGTGTGGGCCTTCGTCATGGTGCTGGCCTGCAGCCGGCACCTGTTCGTCTATCCCGTGCTGCGCCTGGACGTGCGCTCGTGGGTGGCCGCCCACGTCGCCGCGTTCGCGTTCTTCGGGGGCTGCCCGGGGCGGCTCGTGCCGGACAACCTCAAGACCGGGGTCGACCGCCCAGACCTCTACGACCCGAAGCTCAACCGCACCTATGCCGAGCTCGCCGAGCACTACGGGGTGCTGATCGACCCGGCGCGCTGTGCGAAGCCGCGCGACAAGCCTCGCGTGGAGCGGGTCATGCCCTACGTCCGCGACAGCTTCTGGCGGGGCCGCACCTGGAGCGACGAGGCCGCGATGCAGGCCGCGGCGCGGGAGTGGTGCCTGCGCGTCGCCGGGGCCCGGGCCCACCGCGGGCTCGACGGCGCCGCGCCGCTCGCGGTCTTCGAGGCGCTCGAGCGCACCGCGCTGGCCCCGCTGCCCGCCGCCCCCTTCGAGCTCGCCACGTGGTCGACGCCGAAGGTGGGACCGGACTGTCACGTCAAGGTGGGTGGCGCGCTGTACTCGGTGCCCTGGCGGCTGATCGGCCGCCGGGTCGACGCCCGCGCCACCGACGCCACCGTCGAGGTCTTCGTCGACGGCGCCCTGGTCAAGACCTGGGCGCGCCTGCAGCGGGGCCGGCGCACCGATCCCGGTGACTACCCGCCCGAGAAGGTCGCCTTCTTTCAGCGCACCCCGGCCTGGTGCCGGCACCGCGCCGACGAGCTCGGCCCGGCGGTCGCCGAGCTCGTCGCGGCGCTGCTCGCCGAGCCGGTGCTGCACCGGCTGCGTGCCGCCCAGGGCGTGCTCCGCCTGGCCGAGCGCTATCCGCCGGCGCGCCTGGACGCCGCCTGCCGGCGCGCCCTCGACGTCGGCGACCCGGGCTATCGCACGGTCAAGGGCATCCTCGCCGCCGGCACCGAGGCGCTGCCGGGCCCGGGCGGGACGAGCGGGGCAACCGCGCCAGCGCACCTGCACGGCCCCGCCGCCCTGTTCGCGGGCCTCGGCGAGGCCGGACGCGACGGACACGACGGACAGGATGGGCAGGTGGCCGGATGACGCGATCCCACCAGCTCGCCGTCACGCTGCGCGCGCTCGGGCTGTCCGGCATGCTCGACACCCTCGAGTCCCGGCTCTCCCAGGCCGGGGCGGGTGAGCTCGGGCACCTGGAGTTCCTGCAGGCGCTGTGCGAGGACGAGATCGCGCGCCGGGAGGCCGCGGCGCTGGTCCGCCGAGTGCGAGCCGCGCGCTTCGAGGCCACCGTCACGCTCGAGGAGTTCGACTTCGGCTTCAACCCCAAGATCCCGACTGGGCTCATCCGCGACCTGGCGAGCCTGCGCTTCCTCGAGGCCGGCGAGTCGGTGATCCTGCACGGCCCCGTCGGGGTGGGCAAGACGATGGTCGCCCAGGCGCTCGGGCACCAGGCCTGCCGGCGCGGGCACTCGGTGGCGTTCACCAAGACCTCCCGGCTGCTCGCCGACCTCGCCGGCGGGCACGCCGACCGCAGCTGGCCCGCGCGGCTGCGCCGCTGGGCACGCCCGGCGCTGCTCATCCGCGACGACTTCGCGATCCGGGAGTTCACCGCCGCGCAGGCCGACGACCTCTACGAGCTCGTCACCGAGCGCGCCGGGCGCAGCCTGGTGCTGACCGCGAACCGCGCCGCCGCCGACTGGTACCCGCTGTTCCCGAACCCGGTCGTCGCCGAGTCGATCCTCGACCGGCTCGTCAACTCCGCCCACCACGTGCACATGGACGGGCGCAGCTACCGCCCCAACCGTCGGCCCGGGCGCTCGGTGCAGGAGGCGCGATGAGTGCGGCCCGCACCGCGGCCTCCGGCGCGGCGGTGCCCGGGCGCTCCGAGATCCCCTGCGAGATCCGCTGCGCGGCGCCCGAGTGCACCGCCACCGTCGTTCGCTCCGGCGGTCGCGGCCGCCCGGCCCTGTACTGCTCGCCGGCGTGCCGCGCGGCGGCCTCCCGCAGGCACCGCCGCCACCGCGACCAGCCGCTCGCGGTCGAGGTCGACCACGGCTCGACGAGCGCGCGGGGTCGTCCGAGCGGGCGAGTCTGGCTCGTACGCCTGCGCCGCGGCGAGCAGGCCGTCGTCCTCGCGACCGGCCTCGGGCGGCCCTCCGCTGAGTACCTCGCGCACCAGATCGACCAACTGCTGCACCCGGCACCCGCGACACGAGGAGGGCGGATCAGGTAGACACCGACAGAGCCCGGTGGGGAATTCGGTGAACACCGGGCTAGGGAATTACGTGGTCGTCGACACCTGGGCCACCGACGCGCTCGACCGGGTGCGCCGCGAGGTGTGGAACACCGCTCGCCGGGCCGGGGCGAGCGGGCACGCGAAGCAGCTCAAGGGCGCCCGGTAC
>DATGDX010000479.1:0-6232 GCA_035310665.1 Mycobacteriales bacterium
ACGACGATCAGCGTGTTGCCGAGGTCACGCAGCCGCAGCAGGGTCTCGATGAGCCGGCGGTTGTCCCGCTGGTGCAGGCCGATCGACGGCTCGTCGAGGACGTAGAGCACGCCGACCAGCCCGGACCCGATCTGGGTGGCCAGCCGGATCCGCTGCGCCTCCCCACCGGCGAGGGTGGCCGCGGCCCGGTCGAGCGAGAGGTAGTCGAGGCCGACGTCGACGAGGAACCCGAGCCGGGCGTTGACCTCCTTCAGCACGCGGGCGGCGATGTGCCGCTCCCGCTCGGTCAGGTCCAGCCCGCGCAGGAACTGCGCGCACCCGCCGATCGGCAGCCGCGCGACGTCGGCGATCGACCGGTCTCCGACGGTGACCGCGAGCGACTCCGGCTTGAGACGGCTGCCGTCGCACGCCGGGCAGGGCACCTCGCGCATGTAGCCGGCGAAGCGCTCGCGGCTCGCGTCCGACTCGGCCTCCCGGTGCCGCCGCTCCACGAACGGGATCACGCCCTCGAACGAGGTGCAGTACGAGCGCTCCCGGCCGTACCGGTTGCGGTAGCGCACGTGCACCTGCCCGTCGTGGCCGTGCAGCACGGCCCGGCGCGCCTTCAGCGGCAGCCGCTCCCACGGGGTGTCCATCCGCACCCCGAGGGTGTCAGCGACGGCCTGCAGCAGCCGGCCGAAGTACTCGTTGCTCATCCCCCCGCTCCACGGGGCGACGGCACCGTCGGCGAGCGAGCGGGTGGGGTCGGGCACCACGAGGTCGGGGTCGACCTCCATCCGGGTGCCGAGGCCGGTGCACACGGGGCAGGCGCCGTACGGCGAGTTGAACGAGAACGACCGCGGCTCGAGCTCCTCGAAGGACAGGTCGTCGTACAGGCAGGCGAGGTGCTCGCTGAACGTGCGCTCGCGGTGCGGGTCGTCCTCGGGCAGGTCGACGAAGTCGAGGACGACGAGCCCGCCGCCGAGCCCGAGCGCGGTCTCGATCGAGTCGGTGAGCCGGCGGCGCGCGGTCGTCTTCACCGCGAGGCGGTCGACGACCACGTCGATCGTGTGCTTCTCGTACTTCGCCAGCACCGGCGGCTCGGTCAAAGACACCACCCGGCCGTCGACCCGGGCCCGGCTGTAGCCCTGCGCCTGCAGCTGCCGGAACAGCTCGGCGTACTCCCCCTTGCGTCCCCGGACCACCGGCGCGAGGACCTGGAACCGGCTGCCCTCCTCCAGCTCGAGGACCCGGTCGACGATCTGGCTCGGGGTCTGCCGGGTGATGGGCCGACCGCACCGCGGGCAGTGCGGGCGGCCGATGCGGGCGTAGAGCAGGCGCAGGTAGTCGTAGACCTCGGTGATGGTGCCGACCGTCGACCGCGGGTTGCGGCTGGTGCTCTTCTGGTCGATGGAGACCGCGGGCGAGAGCCCCTCGATGAAGTCGACGTCGGGCTTGTCCATCTGGCCGAGGAACTGGCGCGCGTACGCCGACAGCGACTCGACGTAGCGCCGCTGCCCCTCCGCGAAGATCGTGTCGAACGCCAGGCTGGACTTGCCCGACCCGGACAGTCCGGTGAACACGATCAGCGCGTCGCGGGGCAGGTCCAGCGAGACGTCCTTGAGGTTGTGCTCACGGGCGCCGCGCACGACGAGTCGCTCAGCCATCACCGCCATCGTAGGTGGGTAGGCCGACACGCCCGCCTCCCCGCCTGCCGAGGCCGTGCGCGATCCTCGCTGCTATGACGACCAGGGTCTCGCACGACCTGGGGGGCCTGGAGGCGGCGACGGCGCGGGTCCTCGCCGCCGCCGCGGCGCTCGACGACGCCGCCGTGCGGGCGCCGTCGCGGTTGCCGGGCTGGACCCGGGGGCACGTGCTCAGCCACCTGGCGCGCAACGCGGACGGGCTGGTCAACCTGCTCACCTGGGCGCGGACCGGCGTGGAGACCCCGATGTACGCCGGGCACGCGGAGCGCGACGCGGCGATCGAGGCCGGGGCGGGGCGGCCGGTGGCGGAGCAGGTCGCGGACCTGGCGGCCGCGTCGGAGCGGTTCGCCGCCGCCGCCCGCGCCCTGCCGGACGACCGCGGCGAGGTGCTCGTCCGCGGCCTGTCGGGACGCGCGCTGCGCGCCGGGGACGTCCCGTGGGGGCGGCTGCGCGAGCTGGAGATCCACCACGTGGACCTGGACGTCGGCTACGCGCCGGAGCGGTGGGACGGGGCGTTCGTCGCCCGGTTGCTGCCGGAGGTCGTCGCGTCGTACGCCGGGCGCGACGGGGTGCCGGCGGCCACGCTGCGAGCGGTGGACACCGGTCGGACCTGGGCGCTCGGCACCGGCGGCGGTGTGACGGTGACCGGCCCCGAGCGGGCGCTGCTGGGCTGGCTGGTGGGCCGGTCGGCCGGGGAGGCGCTGCGGGCGTCTGGGGAGCCGTCGGGGGGGCCGGAGGACGGCCCGCTCCCCGTGCTGCCCGCCTGGATGTGACGCACGGGCATGATGGGCCGCATGCCGTACACCGGGAACGTGACCGCAGGCGGGGCCGCCGACGTCCGCGAGGTGCCGGGCCTCGTGATCACCAAGCTGTCCGTGGGACCGATGGACAACAACGCGTACTTCCTGCGCTGCCCGGTGACCGGGGAAACCCTGCTCGTCGACGCCGCCGACGAGCCCGAACGCCTGCTCGCCGAGCTCGGCTCCCGCCCCCTCGTCCGGATCGTGACGACCCACCAGCACCGTGACCACTGGCAGGCGCTGCCGGCCGTCGTCTCGGCGACCGGCGCGCCGATCGCGGCGCACCCGCTCGACGCGCCCGGGCTCCCGGTCCCGGTGGCGGAGCTGGTCGGGGACGGGTCCACGGTCACCGTCGGCATGGTCCGGTTGAGCATCATCCACCTCGAGGGGCACACCCCCGGCGGCATCGCGGTGCTCTACGAGGGTGACCCGGAGCGCCCGCACCTGTTCACCGGCGACTCCCTGTTCCCGGGCGGTCCCGGCAACACGTGGGGCGACCCCGAGCGCTTCGCCCGGCTGATGGACGACCTGGAGCGGAAGGTGTTCGGGCCGCTGCCCGACGAGACGTGGGTCTACCCCGGGCACGGCCGGGACACGACGCTCGGCGCCGAGCGCCCGTCGCTGCCGGAGTGGCGGGCGCGCGGGTGGTGACCGGCGGGCTCACGCCGCGGAGGCGCGCACCGGGTTCGACGCCGGGCAGGCCGCGACGTCGATCGTCCGGTGCAGGACCGGGGCGAGCGTCTCGTTCGGCTGGATCGACATCATCACCACCACGGTCCGCCGCCCGGTGCGGTCGGCGAACGCGGACGTCACAAACCCCGGCACGCTGCCGTCGTGGCCCCACCGGGTCCCGCACCGCCCCCGCTGCCTGATCAGCCCCAGGCCGTAGCCCGTCGCCTCGCGGACCGGGACCACGGTCGTCATCTGCGCGAGGCACCCGCGCGAGGAGCAGCCGGCCGCCGAGCAACGCCGCGTAGAAACGGCACAGGTCGTCGGCGGTCGAGACCATCGCCCCCGCCGCCCAGGCGATCGAGGGTGACCACCGCGTGATGTCGACGAGGCGCCGGCCGTTCGGTGCCGTCGCCAGATAGCCGTGCGCGTGGTAGCCGGCGATGCCCGGCCGGGTCGGGAACGTCGTGTCATGCAGGGCGAGCGGGTCGAGGATGCGGGTGCGGACCAGCCGCTCGAGCCGCTGCCCGGCGACTTTCTCGATCACGAGCCCGGCGACGATGTACCCGGTGTTGGAGTAGGACCAGCGGGTCCCGGGCGCGAACAGCGGGCGGTGCGCGGCGGCGACCGCGACCAGGTGGCGCGGCGTCACCGGCTTCGTCGGGTTCCGCATGACCCGACGCAGGAACGCGCGGTCGTCGGTGTAGTCGTACAGCCCGCTGGTGTGGTTCAGCAGCATCCGCACGGTGATCGCTTGGCCGTTCGGCACCACGCCGGGCAGCCACCGCTCGACCGTGTCGTCCAGGCGCAGCCGGCCGTCCTGCACGAGCTGCAGCGCCACCGTGGCCACGAACGTCTTCGTGACGCTGCCGACCCGGAACCGCGGTTGGGCCGCATCGGCTGCCGCGGCTCGACGCGCGCCGCGCCGCTCGCCAGCCGCAACGTGGTTCGACCGTCGCCGACCACCGCCAGCGCGCCCGGCACCCCCTTGGCGACCAGGGAGTCGAGCTGGGCCTGCAGCTGGGCCTGCAGCTGCCGGGCCTCCTGGGTCGGCGCGGGCTGCCCGGTGCCGTCCGACGCGCGCGCGGGCAGTGCCGCCACGCCGACGAGCAGGACGAGGGCGGTCACCGCGCCCGAGAGCACTGCCCGGGGCCGGGCGCGACGCGTCATGGCGGTGATGTATAGCAGCGCCGCGACCATGCGCGACGACGAGGGGTGACGCCCGCTCAGGGCGCGTCGGCCTCCGTCTGCAGCCGGGCGAGCTCGTCCCCCGGCGCGTGACCCGTCGCGGTCACCGGGTGTTTCGCGAGCTCCGGATTGCGGCGTACGGCGATCAGGCTGGTGACCGTCGTCACCGCCAGCGTCACGACGATGAACCCGAGCGAAACCGCGATCGTCGGGTGCGGCAGCCCGGACCACGTCTCTCCCGCCGCCTCGAGGATCAGCTTGACCCCGATGAACCCGAGGATGACCGCGAGACCGTACGACAGGTAGACGAGCCGGTCGAGCAGGCCGTTAAGCAGGAAGTAGAGCTGGCGCAGCCCCATGAGCGCGAACGCGTTCGCGGTGAAGACCAGGTAGGGCTCCTTCGTCAACCCGAAGATCGCCGGGATCGAGTCCAACGCGAACAGGATGTCGGTCGTGCCGATCGCGAGCATGACGATGAGCAGCGGCGTGACGTAGCGCTTACCGCCGATCTTCACGACCGTCCGCGCACCGTGGTAGGTGCGGGTCGTGGGCAGCACCCGCTCGGCGAACCGCAGGACCGGGTTCTTGTCGAGGTCTGGCTCCTCCCCCTTGTGCCGCATCAACTGCACCGCGGTGTAGATCAGGAAGGCGCCGAACAGGTAGAACGTGAAGGAGAAGCGGGCGATCGCCGCGGCGCCGACCGCGATGAACAGGCCGCGCAGGACCAGCGCGGCGGCGATGCCGAACAGCAGCACCTTGTGCTGGTAGATCGCCGGCACCGCGAACGTGGTGATGATGATGACGAAGACGAACAGGTTGTCGACCGACAGGCTGTACTCGGTGAGGTAACCCGCGAAGAATTCACCGGCGACCCGGCCGCCGTGCGTGACCAGCAGGCCCAGCCCGAACAGCACCGCGAGGGTGACGTAGAACGTCACCCACACCCCCGCCTCCTTGACGCTGACCTCGTGCGGGTGGCGGTCGCTGATGAACAGGTCGAGCAGGACCAGGGCGACGAGGACGCCGATCGTCGCCATCCACAGCCAGAACGGGACGTCCAATGGGAGGCTCCTCCGGGCTTGATCGTTGGGTGATCAATGGCCAGAGGTCTCTCCCTGCCCGCCGAGACGGGCCCGGGACGCCGGGCCGCATCGAGCCGGCCGTGCTGACGACGCCGCCGCGCTGGGGATACTCCCCTCCTCGTCCGGTTAGCGTACCCGTCACCGCGCCGCGCACCCACCGGCCGAACGTCATCCGACGCCCGCCGCCTGCATCCCCCGCAACTCGCGCTTCAACTCGTTGATCTCGTCGCGCAGCCGGGCCGCCAGCTCGAACTGCAGGTCCGCGGCGGCCTGGTGCATCTCGTCGGTCAGCTGCTGGATCAGCGTGGCCAGCTCGGCCTGCGGCATCCCCGCGAGCTCCCGGGCGTGCCGCCCGACGTCGCCGCCGCGCGAGGCCATCCCGGGCACCGGCGCCTTGCCGCGGCTGCGCTGCCGGCCGCCGCCGCCGACCAGCTCGTCGCCGTCACCGCGGACGAGGTCGTCCAAGATGTCGGCGATCTTCTTGCGCAGCGGCTGGGGATCGATGCCGTGCGCCCGGTTGTACGCGATCTGCCTGGCCCGGCGGCGGTTGGTCTCGTCCACCGCGCGGCGCATCGACGGCGTGATCGAGTCGGCGTACATGTGCACCTGCCCGGAGATGTTGCGCGCCGCCCGCCCGATCGTCTGGATCAGGCTCGTCTCGCTGCGCAGGAACCCCTCCTTGTCCGCGTCGAGGATGGCGACCAGCGAGACCTCGGGCAGGTCGAGGCCCTCGCGCAGCAGGTTGATCCCGACCAGGACGTCGAACTCGCCGAGCCGCAACTCGCGCAGCAGTTCGACCCGGCGCAGC
>DATGDX010000480.1:0-2930 GCA_035310665.1 Mycobacteriales bacterium
CGCGCCAGCCCGACGATCTCGTGTACCTCGGGTTCCTCGCGCAGCCGGCGCAGCAGCGCCGTACCCACGTTCCCGGACGCCCCCGTCACCAGCACCCGCACAGCGCGAGGGTGCCCGCGGGGAGCGGCGGCAATCCCGGTCTCGGCGGCGGGCGCGCCGCTGCGCTGCCGGACCGGCGTCGTGCAAGAGCTGACCGTGGTCTCACGGACCGCGGAGAACGAGCGCGAGCCCCCAGGTGGCGACGATCCCGAGCGCCGCGCACAGCTCGACGAGCATCCCGACGCCGATGGCGACGAGCATCCCGCGCGTCGAGGTCCACGCCGCGGCCCACGTGGCCAGCCGCCTCCGCTCGGCGACGAGTGCGCCGACGAGCGCGCCCACCAGCAACCCCACCACCGGGATCACGAAGAACCCGGCGAGCGCGCCGAGCAGCGCGGCGGCGACGGTGGAGCGCGGGGCGCCGCTGCCGCGCAGCGAACGGCCGGCGAGCGCGTACTTCGCCACGGTTCCGACGACGACGAGGGCGGTGGCGACGGCGAGCACGACCCACCGGGCCGACCCGGCCGACAGCAGCGCCCACACGAGCGCCGCGGCCCACACCAGCGCGAGCCCGGGCAGCACCGGGACGACGACGCCGACCGCCATCGCCAGACCGACGAGGACGTCGACGAGGTCCGCCTCGATGCCCACGCCTCGCATTGTCCGGCGCGACGGGCGCCCCTCCGAGCCGCCGCCGCTCGCCCCATGTCGATGCCCGCCCCGTGTCGTCGCTCGCACTGCAGAGCCCCCCGCGCCCTGCCGATGAGCACGGCAACCCCGTCGAGAGGGGAGGAGCCGTGTACCCGCCCGCCGTCGCCTGGCTGCTCGCCGTCACCTTGTCGGTCGCGTTGACGAGCTTCGCGGCCACCTTCCCCGTCGCGCAGGCCGTCCGTCGCCGCAACGACCCCGCGGCCCGGGCCCGCGAGGTCCGGTTGTCCGTGACCACGCTGGCCGCGACGCTCGTCGCGGCGGTGGTCGCCGCGGCGTACCCGCCCGGCTGACCCGGCGGCGTCGTCCCCCGGCCGGGCACCCTGGCGCCCTCACCGAACGCCCCACGAAGCGCTCCACCGAGCGCCCGCCGGACCGTCCGACCGATGCGGTAGGACGGTCCCGTGACCGCGTCGCTGACCCGCGCCGAGCGCCTCGACCGGTTGCCGCTCACCGCCGCCCACCGCCGCCTGCTTGTCGGCTCCGGCGTCGGCTGGGCGCTGGACGCGATGGACGTAGGGCTGATCTCGTTCGTGATGGCGGCGCTGGCCACCGAGTGGGCCCTCGACCCGGGCACGCTGTCGTGGATCGCCGCGGTCGGGTTCGCCGGGATGGCGCTCGGCGCGAGCCTCGGCGGGCTGCTCGCCGACCGGGTCGGGCGCCGGCAGGTGTTCGCGCTCACCCTGCTCCTCTACGGGCTGGCGACCGGGGCGGCGGCGCTCGCGTGGTCGGTCGCCGCGCTGCTCGCCTTCCGCTTCCTGATCGGGCTCGGGCTCGGCGCCGAGCTGCCGGTCGCGTCGACGCTCGTCGCGGAATACGCGCCGGCCCGCATCCGCGGCCGCGTCGTCGTGGTCCTCGAGGCGTTCTGGGCCGTCGGCTGGCTGGCCGCGGCGGTCATCGGCTTCCTCGTCGTCCCGGTCCACGAGGGCGCGTGGCGCTGGGCGTTCGCGATCGGGGCGCTGCCCGCCCTCTACGCCGTCGTGGTACGTCGGTCGCTGCCCGAGTCCGTGCGCTTCCTCGAGTGCCGCGGCCGGGTGACCGAGGCCGAGGAGGCGGTCCGGACGTTCGAGCGGGCCGCGGGCGTCGCGCCGGTCGCCTCAGCCGTGGCGCCCGCCGGGCCCGTCCCGCGCCCGCGCGCGCTGTGGCACCCGGGGCTGCGCCGGCCGACCGGGGCGCTGTGGCTCGTCTGGTTCTGCGTGAACTTCGCGTACTACGGCGCGTTCATCTGGATCCCGACGCTGCTGGTCACCGCCGGGTTCTCGCTGGTCAAGTCGTTCGGCTTCACCCTGCTGATCACGCTGGCGCAGCTGCCGGGCTACGCCGCCGCGGCGTGGTTGGTCGAGCGGGTGGGCCGGCGGGGCACCCTCGCCGGGTTCCTCGTCGGGTCCGCCGCGGCGGCCGGGCTGTTCGGGATCGCCGCGTCACGACGCCGCGGTCCTCGCCGCGGGCCTGCTGCTGTCGTTCTTCAACCTCGGCGCCTGGGGAGCGTTGTACGCCGTGACGCCCGAGGTCTACCCGACCCTGCTCCGCGCCACCGGGGCCGGGTCGGCCACCGGCTTCGGCCGGCTCGCGTCGATCTTGGCACCGCTCGCCGTGCCGCCGCTGCGGGCCGTCGGCGGCAACCCGCTCGTGTTCGGGGTGTTCGCCGCCGCCTTCCTCGTCGCGGCCGTCGCCGCGTGGCTCCTGCCCGAGCGGCGGGGGCAGCAGCTGGTGGAGGCGTTGCCGCTGCTCCGCGGGGCCCCGGTGTAGCCGCGACGAGGGGCGGCGGCCGTCGTGACGCGGCCCGACGCGGCTGGACTCGCCTCGTTCCGGGTACCGTCGAACGACGTGACCGCGGGAGACAAGCTGCCGATCCGGATGCTGCACGACCGCGTGCTCGTGTCGACGGACCAGGAGGCGGGGGAGCGACGTTCCGGCGGCGGCATCGTCATTCCCGCCACCGCGAAGATGGGCCGGCGGCTGGTGTGGGGGCGGGTCGTCGCGCTCGGCGGGAACGTGCGCGTGGTCGAGCTCGGCGACCGGGTGCTGTTCGACCCCGAGGACCGCGCGGAGGTGGAACTGCACGGCACGGGCTACACGCTGCTGCGCGAGCGCGACCTGCACGCCGTGGCCGCCGGTCGGCTGCAGGACGGGTCGGCCACCGGCCTCTACCTGTGACCCGCTGGATCAGCTTCCTCACCGAC
>DATGDX010000481.1:0-11193 GCA_035310665.1 Mycobacteriales bacterium
GGTGCATTCGGCCGTCGCGCACGGTGTCCCCTCCATCAGTCGATTCCCGGGATCGACGTCGCGATCGATGTCCGCCCGGACCTCCGCGACGTCGATCGGGGGCAGGTGCCTGGTCTTCGCGATCCACTCGTCCGTAGGCACGAACCGGCACCGGCGCAGCGGGCGCAACTCGGCCACCGGCGTCCCGTTCTTGGTCACGATGAACGTCTCGCTGTTCTCCACGGCGCGCAGCACGGCGCTGAAGTCGTTGCGCAGCTCGCGTTGGCTGATGGTGCGCACGGTGGTTCTGTAGCAGATTTGCTACGGGTCCGCGGACTGCTGGCCCATCAGCCCACACCGCCCGGCTGACGCCCGCCGCCCTCGTCGGCCTCGCCCGACGCCGCGCTGATCAGCCAGCGAGCCGGACGCCGCCCGTGCTCAAGCCCAGCGGCCGATCGCCCGAAAAACCCGGAACGGGATTACCAGCGCAAACGGGGCAAGTAGGGCAAGGACGTCTTTCGGGTACGCGAGCAGCTGATCGACGACTACCGCGCGTTCACCGCGGCGTTCGTCGACGTCCGCGACCGGCGGATCGCCGCGCACGTGGACCAGCGGCTGCGCGACGGTGCCCAGTGGCCCGACCCGTGGCTGTCCCTCAACCCCAGCTTCGCCACCGGCGGCACGATCAGCGAGCTGGTCGGCGAGGGCCTGCTGCACCCCGAGTGCGAGCGCATCTTCCGGGTCAAGGCGCACCTGACGGACCCGGGCGCCCGGCCGCTGACCCTGCACCGTCACCAGCGGGAGGCGGTCGAGATCGCGGCGCAGGGTCACCCGTACGTCCTCACGACGGGCACCGGGTCCGGCAAGTCGCTGGCGTACCTGGTCCCCATCGTCGACCGCGTGCTGCGCGAACCCCCACGGCGCGGCGTCAAGGCGATCGTCGTCTATCCGATGAACGCGCTGGCGAACAGCCAGCTCGGTGAGCTGGAGAAGTTCCTGCGGTTCGGGTACGGCGAGGGCCGCGAGCCGGTCACCTTCGCCCGCTACACAGGTCAGGAGTCCAGGGACGAGCGGGAGCGAATCCTCAAGAGTCCACCGGACGTCCTGCTCACCAACTACGTGATGCTCGAGCTGGTGCTGACCCGCCCGGACGAGCGGCAGCGGCTGGTGCGGGCGGCGCGCGGGCTGCGGTTCCTCGTCCTCGACGAGCTGCACACCTACCGCGGCCGGCAGGGCGCGGACGTTGCTCTGCTCGTCCGCCGGGTTCGCGACGCGTGCGAGGCGCCGGACCTGCAGTGCGTCGGCACGTCGGCGACGATGGCCAGCGGCGGCACGTTCGCCGACCAGCAGCGGGTCGTCGCCGAGGTCGCCACCCGACTGTTCGGGGCCCTCGTGACGCCGGAGCGGGTCATCGGGGAGACGCTGCGCCGCGCCACCCGCGAGCAGGACCCGTCGCCCGACGAGCTGCGCGTCTGCGTCCGCCGCACGCGGGACCGGTGGACGTACGGCGAGCTCGCCGACGACCCGCTCGCCGGCTGGATCGAGACCACCTTCGGCCTGGCCGCCGAGCCGTCGACCGGTCGGCTGGTGCGCCAGGTCCCCACCCGCCTGTCGGACGCGGCCGCGGACCTGGCGGAGCTGACCGGCGACCCGGAGCCGGAGTGCGCCGACGCGATCCGCGCCACCCTGCTCGCCGGGTCCCGGGTACGCGACCCGGAGACGGGCCGGACGTTGTTCGCGTTCCGGCTGCACCAGTTCCTGTCGAAGGGCGACACCGTGCACGTCAGCCTCGAGCCGGAGGCGACACGTCACGTCACCAGCCAATACCAGGTGGTCGTGCCCGGTGAGCCGGGCAAGGCACTGTTGCCGCTGGCGTTCTGCTGCGAGTGCGGCCAGGAGTACTACGTCGTCGCGGCGACGACCCGCGACGGGCGACGGGTGTTCGTGCCGCGCCGGGACCGCGACGCGAGCGGCGGCGCCGACGCGAACGGCTACCTGTTCGTCTGCGCCGAGGAGCCGTGGCCACCGGACCCGCTGGCCGCCGAGCGGCTGCCGGACTCCTGGGTCGTCACCGACGAGGCGGGGTACGCCGAGGTGGCGGCGAGCCGCCGCCGCTACCTGCCGCGGCCGGTGTGGGTCGCCCCGGACGGCAGCGAGGCGGAGCCGGGGGCGGGCCTGGCCGCCGCCTGGGTGCCCAGCCCGTTCCTGTTCTGCCTGCGCTGCCGGGTCTCCTACGAAGCAGACCCGCGGGCGGGACTTCGCGAAGCTGGCCACGCTCGACGCCGAGGGCCGCAGCTCGGCCGTGTCGGTCGTCAGCGCGAGCATCGTCCGCAGCCTGCGGCAGGTGCCGGCGGAGCAGCTCGACCCGCAGGCGCGCAAGCTGCTCACCTTCGTGGACAACCGGCAGGACGCGAGCCTGCAGGCCGGGCACTTCAACGACTTCGTGCAGGTCGTGCAGTTGCGCGGTGCGTTGTATCGCGCAGTCGCCGCGGTGCCGTCGGGGCTGACCCACGAGGACGTGGCGGCGCGGGTCACCGAGGCGCTGGGGCTGGGGTTCGCGTCGTACGCCGCGAACCCCGGCGCGAAGTTCTCGCAGCGTGACCACACCGAACGGGCGCTGCGCGAGGTCGTCGCCTACCGGCTCTACCTCGACCTGCAACGCGGCTGGCGCGTCACCATGCCCAACCTCGAGCAGGTCGGCCTCCTGTCCGTGGACTACGTGGACCTCGCCGACATCGCCCGGGACGACGAGTGCTGGGACGGCACGCACGTCGCGCTGCGCCGCGCCGAACCCGCGCAGCGGGAGGAGCTCGGGCACGTCATGCTCGACGAGCTGCGCCGCGTGCTCGCCGTCGACGTGGACGTGCTGAGCACGGAGGGGTTCGAGCGGCTGTCGAACCTGTCCCGTTAGCAGCTTACCGGACCGTGGGCGTTGCCGGACCGTGAACCCCAACCGTGGCTCGGCACCGCGTTCCCTCGCGCCGGGCGTCCTGGTGCCCGTCGTGGCGACCTCAACCTGTCGCCCCGCTCGGCGTACGGCCGCTACCTCGCCCGGCCCGGCCGGTTCCCGCATCATCCCGAGAAACTGAAAACAGGCGACGTGCAGGAAGTCATCGCCGACCTGCTTCGCGTGCTCGAACGCTACGGGCTGCTCACCGTCGCCATCCGTCCTCGCGACGCCGACGGCGTCCCCGGCTACCGGCTCAAGGCGTCCGCGCTCCGCTGGCGCGGCGGCGACGGCACGATCCCGGCGACGGATCCGTTGCGGAAGGTCGTCGACCCGGACGCGCAGCCGAGGGTCAACGCGTTCTTCCGTGACCTCTACCGGGACGTCGCCGCAACCCTCACCGGATTGCACGCCGCCGAGCACACCGCCCAGGTCGGCACTCACGATCGGCAGGAGCGCGAGGACGAGTTCCGCGCGGGGACGCTGCCGCTGCTGTTCTGCTCGCCGACGATGGAGCTCGGGGTTGACATCGCGAGCCTCAACGCGGTCGGGCTGCGCAACGCCCCGCCCACCCCGGCGAATTACGCGCAACGCTCCGGGCGAGCCGGCCGGTCCGGCCAGCCGGCACTGGTCACGACGTACTGCTCCACCGGCAACAGCCACGACCAGTACTACTTCCGCCGCTCCCGGGACCTGGTCGCGGGCTCGGTCGCCCCGCCGCGGCTCGACCTCGGCAACGAGGACCTGCTCCGCTCCCACGTGCACGCGATCTGGCTCGCCGAGACCGGCCAGGACCTGCACGCGCGGCTGACCGACCTGCTCGACGTGGCGGGGGAGGACCCGTCGCTCGCGCTGCTGCCGGAGGTGCGGCACACCGTGCACGACGGTGACGCGCAGCTGCGCGCCGTTTCCCGCGCCCGCGCCGCCACAGCAGGGATCACTCCGGAGCTGGCGCGGACGTCGTGGTGGTACGACGGCTGGGTCGAGGACACCGTGCGCGGCGCGCCGGACCGCTTCGACCGCGCCTGCGACCGGTGGCGCGAGCTCTACCGCAGCGCGCTGGCCGACCAGCGGGAGCAGAACCGCATCGTGCTCGACCAGTCGGTGACCTACCGGGCGCGCAAGGAGGCCGAGTCGCGCCGGCAGCAGGCGGAGAACCAGCTGCGGCTGCTGCGCAACGAGGACGCCGAGCAGGGGCAGACCGACTTCTACAGCTACCGGTACCTCGCCTCCGAGGGCTTCCTGCCCGGCTACTCGTTCCCCCGCCTGCCGCTCGCCGCCTACGTCCCGGGGCTGCGCGGGATGTCCCGGGCCGACGGGGACTACATCCAGCGGCCACGGTTCCTCGCCATCAGCGAGTTCGGGCCGGGCGAGCTCATTTACCACGAGGGCGCGCGGTACGAGGTGACCCGCGTGCAGCTGCCGTTCGCCCGCGACGGGGTGGGCAGCATCGAGACCGAGGAGGCGCGGCGCTGCCCCGCCTGCCGCTACCACCACGTGCGGCAGGCCGGCATCGACCGCTGCGAGCACTGCGGGGAGACGCTCGGCGCGCCGACCCGCGGGCTGATGCGGCTGCAGACCGTCTTCACCCGCCGCCGCGAGCGCATCTCCAGCGACGAGGAGGAGCGGCGCCGGGCCGGGTTCGAGCTGCAGACGTCGTACCGCTTAAACGACCACGGCGCGCGGCCCGGGCGGCTGGACGCCGAGGTGCGCGACGCGTCCGGCGACGTGGTGGCGAGCGTGTCGTACGGCGACACGGCAACCGTCCGGGTGACCAACGTCGGGCGCCGCCGCCGCGCCCACCGGGAGGACGTCGGCTACTGGATCGACACGGTCAAGGGTGCGTGGCTGCGCGACCAGGCCGCGCCGGATGCCACGCCGGAGGACGACGCGCTGGAGGATTCCGCGGCGGCGCCGCGCAAGCAGAAGGTGATCCCGTACGTCGAGGACCGGCGCAACGTCCTCGTGCTGCGGCTCGCCGCGCCCGTCTCGCCGGAGGTCGCGACGACGCTGCGGTACGCGCTGGAGCGGGGCATCGAGGCCGCGTTCCAGCTCGAGGACTCCGAGCTGTCCAGCGAGGCGCTGCCCGACCCGGATTTCCGCGCGCGGATGTTGTTCACGGAGAGCGCCGAGGGCGGTGCCGGGGTGCTGCGCCGGCTGCAGGACGAGCCCGCCGCGCTCGCCGTCGCCGCGCGGGAGGCGCTGCGGATCGCCCACTTCGACCCCGACACTGGCAAGGACCTCGACCGCGCCGAGGGTGCGTCCGAGCGGTGCGAGCGCGGTTGCTACGACTGCCTGCTGTCGTACGGCAACCAGCTGGAGCACGCGCTCGTCGACCGGCACGCCGCGCGGGACCTGCTGCTCACGCTGGCGGCCACGACGGCCGCCGCGGCCGGGTCGGGGGAGAGCCGCGACGAGCAGCTGACCCGGCTGCTCGGGTGCGGCAGCGGGTGCGCTGGTGGTCGGCGCTGGCGCTGCTGCGGGCGCTGGCGTCGAGCCCGCGCGCCGCGGCGGAGACCCTGCGGACCCGGGCGCGCACCGCCGAGGGCGCCACCCCGGAGGAGGTCGACGAGCTCGGTCGGGCGGTGGTGCTCGACCGGGGCGACGACGAGACTGGCGGGTCACTCGACGCCACCCCGGGCGCGGACCCCGACCCGGGCGGCGGCGACAGCAGCGAGCGGCGGCGGCTGCTCGCCTTCGCCCGCGCGGCGCAGGCGCTCGAGGGCAGCGCGGACGCGAAGCTCGACGCGGTCGTCGGCGTCGTGCGCGAGCTGCTCGCCGACGACTGCGACCCGATCGTGTTCTGCCGGTTCATCCACACCGCGGAGTACGTCGCCGAGCACCTGCGCGCCGCGCTCCGCCACGTCGCCGTCGAGGCGGTGACCGGCGCGCTGCCCCCGGCGGGAGCGGGTGGCCCGCATCGACGCGCTCACCGCGGGCGAGGGGCGGCACGTGCTCGTCGCCACGGACTGCCTGTCGGAGGGGGTGAACCTGCAGGACGCGTTCTCCGCGGTGGTGCACTACGACCTGGCGTGGAACCCGACCCGGCACGAGCAGCGGGAGGGCCGGGTCGACCGGTTCGGGCAGCGGCGGGACACCGTGCGCGCGGTGACGCTCTACGGCCGGGACAACTCGATCGACGGGATCGTCCTGGACGTGCTGCTGCGCAAGCACGAGGCGATCCGCCAGGCGACCGGGGTCTCGGTGCCGGTGCCGGACGAGAGCGACACCGTCATGGAGGCCGTGCTCGAGGGGCTGCTGCTGCGCTCGCGCGACCCGGAACAGCTGGCGTTCGACGGGCTCGCCACCGGGAAGCGGCAGGCGCTGCACGCCGAGTGGGAGAGCGCGGCGGAGCGGGAACGGCAGTCGCGCACGAAGTACGCCCAGGCCGGCATCCACCCGGAGGAGGTGGCCCGGGAGCTGGCGGAGATCCGCGCTGCGCTCGGCACGCACGGCGAGGTGGACGGGTTCGTGCGCGAGGCGCTGTCCGCGCTCGGCGCGACGGTGACCACGACGAGCGACGGGTTCCGCGGGGCGATCGGCTCGCCGCCCTCACCCTCAAGACGATGGGCTACGAGGACGTCGCCATCCTCGACGGGGGCCTCAAGGGCTGGACGGAGGCCGGACTGCCGACCAACGAGCATGAGTACTCCGGCATCTGATCTGAGTCTCGCGGGCGCGGCCTGGTGGGGTTGCACCGCGAGGTCGTGCGACTGGCTGAAAGGAGTTGCGATGGTCGACGGCACCCAGAAGGCCGCGCCCGAGCCCGCAATTCCGCGTTGCTCCTCGTCGGGGTGCTCCAGGCCTTTAGGGTCTGTCGGCGATCGGGCGCCGCGTGCCCTCGCTGCGGGGACTGAAGCTTGGCGAGGCGGGTGGCGCTATGGCGCTGCAGTCACGCATTGGTGACCGGCCGCAACTGAAACAGGGGCTGAACGGGGACATCATGAAACTACTGTCCGAATCACTCGCCGAACTAGCCGCCAAGGCGAAGGCGGCGGAGGATGCGGTTGCGACCGCCCGGGAAGAGCGTCGCGAACAGCTGGAGGCCCGCCTTGCGCGCAGCTGCGTTCGGCGGCGCAACAGACGCAGTAACAAATCGAGCAGGCAGCATCCGAAGCCAAGGGGAGCGCGGCGTTGCGCTGGCATGAGCTCCGCTCTCCGCTCGAGCGTGAACGCGCAGCTCGAGCGCATCAATAGTGATGTGGAGGCGCGACAGCAGGCGCGCGATGTGCAAGGGACGCAGCGGCGAGCGGAGTGGGCCGAGCAGGATGCGGCAGCGGCGATCGCCTTCGCGTCATTCGCGATCGAGCAGGCCGAGGACGCCGTGCTCGACGCGACCCTGGCGCGTTATGAGGCGGACGCCGCCGACCGGACGTAGGCGGCGGGGCGAGTACCTGTGCGCGACGAGAAGAGGCGTCCCCGACTGCGCCTCGCCCGGCCGTCGCTCCCGATGAAGCCGGTCAGGGCACGTGCCCGGCGCTGTGGATGGCGGTGACCCTGGTGAACGAGGAGCGGCTGCGTGCGGCGGTCGGCGGTCTCGTCCAGCTCGTGGAGGCGGCCGGAGCCGTCGTCATCTTCGTGGGCGCCCTGCTCGCGTTCGTGCAGTTCATCGCGGTCGGGCTGCGTCGGCGGAACGCCGACGCCTTCGTGCTGGTGCGATTGCGACTCGGCCGCTTCCTCGCGCTCGGGCTCGAGTTCCAGCTTGCCTCGGACATCTTGCGCACCGCCGTCTCTCCCAGCTTCCAGGAGCTCGGCAAACTCGCGTCGATCCGGACGGCCCTCAACTTCTTCCTCGCCCGGGAGATCCGCGAGGAACGGGCCGAGATTGAGCGTGAGCCGTCATGACCCGGGCGCTCGACGGCGCCGCCCTGCTCGTTTCGGCCGCAGCGCTCGTTGCTGTGGCGGTCGTCTTCGTTCGCACGCACGACGCCCGAGCCGTTCTGCCGGTGCTGTTGGACCTGCTGCTCGCTGCGGGACTACCGCGGCTCGCGGTACTGCCGACCTGGTCGCGGATCGCCACCGCCGCCGCGATCGTGCTGCTGCGCCGGCTCATCGTCATCGGCCTGCAGACCTCGCCCACCGCCTCGCGGGGCGCCCATCCGTTAGGAGGATCAGCACCTGCTGGCCATGATGTTCCCCGCGCCCTGGAGGCCAAGGTTTGATGAGGCACAGCGCACACCGAAACGGGCCTGCCGCCGAGACGACCCGGATATGGGTGACCCTGCTGCGGGCGCTCATCGCGTTCGCCCTCGTCTCGGTGTTGCTGGCAGGGACGACCAAGCCTGCCCTGGCGAACTTCATCGCGATCTACTGCCTGCTCGGCTCTGTGCTCACGCTGCGCTGGGCTCTGGCGAACCGAGGGCGGCTCGACACCACGGTCGTGTCCGCGGCCGCGCTCGCCGGGCATCGTGGCCGGCGTTGCGGTGCTGCTGCATGTCCGGCTCACGGACGTCGTCTCGGCGGATTCCGTCGTGGCTCTGCTGGGCGTTGCCGCCATCCTCACCGGAGGCCTTCGGTTGTCCGGAGGGTTCCACGACGACCCAGTCGTAGACGAGAGTTCCCGTCTGCCCTCCCTGGTGGCGCTGGGGATCCTGGAGATCGCCCTGGGTGGAGTATTGATCCTGACGCACGGCCTGACCAGGCCGACGGCGATCGCCGCCGGCCTCTGGGGCATCGTGGCCGGCGCATTCTGCTGCGTGAGGCGCTCGCCCTGGGGCACATGTGACCGTCGACGAGGGGGCTCGCCGGCGCGGGCATGACGTGCTGTGCCGACTCGACGCCGTCCAGCGCCGCCACAGCATGCTGAGGTTCCCGTACGCGGTGCTGCGAAAGTACCTGGACGACGAGGGGGCCAAGCTCGCGGCCCTGATGACCTACTACGGGTTCCTCAGCGTGTTTCCGCTCCTGCTGTTCGCCGTCGCGGTTCTCACCGAGATCCTTGCAGCACACCGGTCGCTGCAAGAGCGGCTCATCGACGAGCTCGTCGCCCCTCGACTGCGGCCAGACGTCGAGCAGGGGCTCGAGCAGCTTCCGCCCGCCGGCATCCCGCTCCTCATCGGCGCCGTCGGCCTCCTGCTGTCCGCCACCGGCGGCGTGCTCGCCGGATACACCGCGCTGAACCGGATCTGGGCCGTGCCCTGCCGCGCACGCTTCGGGCTCGGCCGCCGATACGGCCGGGCCCTGCTCATGCTGCTCGTGTCGCTGCTCGGCGCCGTCATCGTCGCCGGTCACCGTGTGCTCATCTCCGCCGTACCCCGCCTGCCCGCCGCCCAGCGTGTCGCCAGCACGGCTGGCGCGTTCGCCGCCGTCCTTGTGGTGCTCGTGCTCGCGCACAAGGTGCTCACCGCCCAGCCGTTGCGGCCTCGCCAGCTCTTGCTGGGCAGCGTGCTCGGTGCCGCAGCGGTGATGGCCGTACTCGACCTGGGCGCCACACGTCTGCCCGCGCTCATCGCCCGCTCCGGGCCGGTCTACGGGAGCTTCGCGACGGTTGTCGGGATCTTCACCCTGTTGTACCTCGTCAGTCAGGCACTCGTGCTCAGCGCGGAGATCTGCGCCGTGCAGGCGTTCCGTCTCTCTCCCCGCAGCCTCCTGCGCACCGCACCCACCGACGCCGACGTCCGGGCACTCACCCTGTTGGCGCGGGAGCAGGAACGGCTGCCCGACCAGCGCATCGAGGTGACCTTCGGAACGTGGGACGAGTCTGCGCCGCAGGAGCCGGTGAAGGACCAAACCTGATCTCGGGCTATAGCGGGCGCGGCGCTATTATCGCGTGGGACAATCTGGGCCAGGACGCATTTGGCTCTGTCTCGATAGCCGACGTTTATGACACGCCCCAGAGTCGGCTTCTCCTTTTCGCCTCGTCGGTTGATCCACGCTGCGGCCGGCAGCGCGGGTGGCTCGGGACGCTTGCGAACGAACCGCTCGGGGTCGATGCGGTAGGCCCCGTCGAGACCTGGACGCGGGCGTCGCGGACGGCTCCGGCCCGGCCGTAGTGCACGTCGGCGGGGGTGTGCAGGCCGAGCCCGGAGCGCCGGTGCTCATTGCGCGTACCAGCGGCAGAATCGGTCGCAGAACACCGGGGCGTCCTCGACGCAGCCGAACCCGTTCCGGGAAGTCGGGGCGGTACTTGAGGGTCTTGACCTGCGCCTCGCTGTAGGGGGTTGTCCTTCCAGCAGTGCGGCCGGGAGTGGCTCTTGGTGACGCCGAGGTGGCGAGCAGGAACGCGACCGGCCTGGAGGCCATCGAGGACCCGCGGTCGGCGTGCAGGGTCAGCTGATCGCGGTCGACCCGCTGAGTGCGGTCCGGGCTGAACTCGTGCAGCGCCTCGGCGAGCGAGTCCATGAGCGACCGGAGCAGCCCCGTTTCGCGACGTCTCCGCGCCGGTGACGCCCGGTCGAGGCAGGCGTCGGTGGTGATCCGGAGAGCCGAACCTGAGGGAGTCCCACGATGAGGCGGACCTCGACGCGCCGCGGGAGCGTTTCCGTGCCGGGCTGATCCGGCCGGGTGACGAGGGGTACGGCGGGGGGCACAACGTCGCCGGGCACGGCACCTGCGACGACGGGGTGGTCCTCGACCTGGGCCGATGCAGGACGTGCGGGTCGACCCCGGGCAGCGCCGGCTCGGGGTGACCGATCGGGGCCGATCAGGTGCGGCGGTAGCTGACGTCGCTGTCCCAGTGCACGAACCCCAACCGTTCGTACACCTTGATCGCCTTGGTGTTGGCCTCGTCGACGTACAGCATCACCTGTCCGAGCCCGAGGTCGCGCAGGTGCCGCAGGCCGATGACGGTGAGCGCGGTGCCGAGCCCCGTGCCCTGGGCCGCCGGGTCGACGCCGACGACGTAGACCTCCCCGATCGGCTCGTGGCCGTGCGGCAGCCCCCCCGGGGTGCCACCGCCGTGCACCTTCGTCCAGTGGAGCCCCACGATCTCCCCGCCCCGCTCGGCGAGGAAGAAACCGCCGGGGTCGAACCAGGGTTCGTGCATCCGTGCCTCGAGCGCCCGTCGCGTCCACCACCCCTGCTCCGGGTGATCGGCGAACGCGCGCGCGTTGACCCGCAGAAACGCGTCCTCGTCCGCGCCGGGTCGAAACGTGCGGACGGTGACGTCGTCGGGCAGGGCGACGGGTGGCAGCGGCGCGTACAGCGAGCGCCGCATCTGCCACAGCACCCGCGCGCGGCGGAACCCGAGCGCCGTGGCGAGGCGGGCGGCGGCGGGATGCTCGCCGTGCGCCCACAGCCGCAACCGCCCGTCCGGGCTCGCGGCGATC
>DATGDX010000482.1:0-9370 GCA_035310665.1 Mycobacteriales bacterium
GGTGTGCAGCAGGACGCCGGTGGCGTTGACGACCGGGCGCAGCGCCGTCGAGCGCGCGGGCAGCCGGGCGACCGCCTCGTCCGCGACGGCCTCGGGCGGGATCTCCCCGCGGCGCGCGCCGTCCTGCGCGGCCGCGACCGCCGCCTTGACCGCGGCCCGCCCGAGCCGGGGCACGGCCGCGGCCAGCCGCGGGTCGTCGAGCACCGCATCGGTGCGCGGCACCCGGCGACGAAGGTCCGGGACGCCCACGTCGCGGACCCTAACCCGGTCGTGACCGCGGCACACGCCGCGGTGGCCCGGCGCCAAACGGTGGGCACGAACGGCGCCGTACCCTCACCGCCATGCCGACTGCCCTGGACCGCTGGCGCGCCGCGCTCGCCGCGTGGACGGTGGACCCGGATATCCTCGCCGCCGCGCCCGAGTCGCCGTACGGGTGCACGCCGGACCTGTTCCCGGCCCTCGCCACGCCCGCCGACACGCCGTCCCGACGCCGGGCGCTGGAGGCGCTCGAGGGCGAGCCGGGTGGCGGGAGCGTCCTCGACGTCGGCTGCGGGGCAGGAGCCGCCGCCTTCGCTCTCGTGCCGCCCGCGACCCGGCTGATCGCTGTCGACCAGTCCCCGGCGATCCTCGCCGCGTTCGCGGCGAGCGCCGCCGAGCGCGCCGTCCCGGCACAGACCGTCGAGGGGCGATGGCCGGACGTCGCGGACCGGGTGCCCGACGCGGACGTCGTGGTGTGCCACCACGTGGCCTACAACGCGCCGGATTTCGCGGCGTTCGCGCTCGCACTCGACGCGCACGCCCGCCGCAGAGTGATCGTCGAGATTTCGGGGGTGCACCCGTGGAGCCGGCTGACGCCGTTGTGGCGGCACTTCCACGGCCAGGACCGACCGGAGGGGCCGACGGCGGACCTGGCGGCGGAGGTGCTGCGTGAGGCGGGCCTCGAGCCCCGGGTGGAGCGGTTCGCGCAACCACCGCGCGAGACGCCGTTCGACATGCTCGTCGCGTTCACGCGCCGCCGGCTGTGCCTCCCCTACGACAAGGAGCCGGAGGTCGCCGAGCTGCTGCGGGCGGGGCGCGCGCGCGAGCTCAGGGACACGGTGACGCTGTGGTGGGACGTCGTGCGCGACGAGCCCGTCGTCGCCCACGCCCGGCGCTCGTGAGGAGGACCCGGCGATGACCGATGAGCGTCTACGCAGCGGCCTCGTGCCGGGCGGCGGGTGGCTGGTGACGTTGGGTCAGCCCGGCGGACGGCAAGCCGGTGACCGAGCCGGTCGTCGCGTGGGAGGTGCTGTGGGCGGCGGACGGCACCCGGGCGGGGGAAAGCCCTTTGATCGCGACCCGGGAACGCGAGGAGCGCGGGGAATGGTGACGGAGACGGGCCAGGCCTTACCGCTCAGCGCCGTGTGCGAATCCTCCTCGGCCGCGCGATCCTCAGCCGGCGCCTTCCGTCGCTGACGGCGCAGGGCCGACAGCCTCTCGCCGTGGGACCGTCGAGCAGCCCGACCCGGCGTGGATGGCGAGACGGGACGTCTCGTCTTGACAACTGCCGATGAAGCCCGGCAGTTGCGGCCCCGGTGTTCTCGGGATCTACCCGGTCGTCTACGACGACCACGGCGAGGTCGTGGAAGCGGGGAGCGGACGGGCGGGCAACCTCTGCATCCGTAACCCATGGCCGGGCGTCCTGCAGACGATCTGGGGGCAACCGGAGCGCTTCGGGCAGATCTACTACGCGAAGTACTGCCGGAATACGGGGAGCACGGATTGGCGTGGCTGGCCATACCTGTCCGGTGACGCTGCCGTCCAGGCAGACGACGGATATTTCCGGATCCTCGGCCGCCTCGATGACGTGATCAACGGGTCGGGCCACCGGCTCGGGACGAAGGAACTGGAGTCGGCGAGCATGGCCGTTGCCGAGATCGCCGAAACCGGTGCGGTGCCCGTGATGGACGAGTTTCGCGGCCGTGCTGTCGAGATGTATGTGTGTCTGAAGCCCGGGCTGACGCCGTGCAAGGACATTGCCGACAAGGTCGCCTTGACGATCGAGGCGGAGATCGGGAAGATCGCGCGGCCCAAGCACGCGTGAGCGGTCGCCGACCTGCCCAAGGTCCGGTCCGGAAAAATCATGCGCAGAGTCCTCGCCGCGATCTCCAACTTCAGCGACATCGGGGACACGACGAGCCTCGCGAACCCCGAGGTTGTCGAGGAGATCCGCCGGTTCGTGCAGCGCGAGAAGCTGGCGACCCACGCGGCACGCCCGTTATCTCCGGAGCGAAGGGAGAAGAGGCTGTTTGCCCGCGTCTCCTAGGGTCTCCTAGGATCGCGCGGTGACCGAGATCGCGGCTGTGACGATCGACTGCGAGGATCCGCAGCGGCTCGCGGGCTTCTGGGCCCAGGTGCTCGGGGTGGCCGTGAGCGGCGACTACGGGCAGTACGTCTTCCTCGAGTCCGGCGGCGAGGGCAAGCCGACGCTGGCGTTCCAGCAGGTTCCCGATCCCACGCCCGGGAAGAACCGCGTGCACGTGGACCTGCGCGCGGACGATCGACCCGCGGAGGTGGCCCGGCTGACCGACCTCGGCGCGACCTACCTCACCGAGCAGGAGATGGGCGGGTTCGCCTGGACCGTGTTGGCCGACCCGGAGGGCAACCAGTTCTGCGTCGTCGCGGGTTAGCGCCCTCGCCATTCGGGCCTTTTGGACCGTCGCCTCAGACCATCGCTGCCGACCCGAACTCCGGGTGCGCCTTGACGAACTCGACGAGCTTGTCGACGTAGGACCGGAAGCTCGGGCAGCTGATCCCGCTGCCGGCCAGGTCGGCCGAGGCGCGGGTCGTGTCGTAGTGGGTCGGGTGGGCGAAGTAGTCGAGCAGCGCCGGCGGGATTCCGGTGAGACGGTCCGCCGTCGGCCGCGCAAGCACGGCCTTGGCCAGCTTCATCGGCACCGGGAAGGTGACCACGCGACGCCCGGTCGTCTCCCCGATCAGCTGGGTGATTTCGGCGATGGTCAGCGGGTTGGGGTCGGCCAGCGCGTAGACCTTCCCCTCCGACTCCTTCAACCCGGACAGGTAGTCGATCGCCCGGACGACGAAGTCGCGCGGTACCGTGTTCGCCCGGAACGTCTTCGGGTTCCCGACCATCGGTAGCAGGGCGATCTTCGGTGAGCGCAGCACGTAGCGGATGATGAAGTAGGGACCGTCGTACTTCTGCGTGGCGCCGGTGTCGCTGTCGCCCACCACCACCGACGGCCGGTAAATGGTGACGGGAAGCCCCGCGGCCATGCGCTCCTGTACGGCGACCTCGGCGAGGTACTTCGTCTCCTCGTAGAAGTTGTTAAACACCTGCCCCCTCTGCAGGTCCGTCTCGTAGAAGACGGCGGGGTAGCTGCCGCTGACGTAGCAGGTGCTGACGTACTGGAAGCGGCCGAGCCCGGGGCAGCCGGCGGCGAACTCCAGCATGTGCCGCGTGCCGTCGACGTTGACCCGCATGCCGAGCTCGCGCGTCACCGATAGGTCGTAGACGGCCGCCAGGTGCCAGATCTCCACGACCTCACCGCGGATGTCCGGTGCACGCGCCGCCAGGTCCAGCCCCGGCCGGGTGATGTCGCCCTCGACGAGCTCGATCCGGCCGGCCACGTCGGGGTGGGCGGCCTCGATCTGGGTGACGCGCGACCGGGCCTGGTCGAGAAACCGGGGCTGCACCAGGCAGACCGCCCGCAGGTCCCCGGAGCGGGCAAGCACGCGTGGCAGCAGGGCGCTGCCGAGAAAACCGGGGAAACCGGTGAAGAACGTGATGGGCACGAGCGTTTTCCTCCGTCGGCTGCTGCGATGAACGGCCCCGCCGCGCACAGTTCACGCCGCCCATCAGAGTGGGGCGGGCCTGCCATTGACCCATCGGTCAACATGCAGACTACGAAGGTAGCCGACGAGCGCGCGGGTGGTCAACGTCGCCGAGGATCTCAGGCCGGGCGACCCCGCTCGATCACGTCCGCGACCAACGGGACCGTGGTGACGATCCCCACCGCGAGCAGCGTCCAGCCGACTGCGCGGCGCTGCTCACCGTTCAGGCGGTCGCTCAGCAGCAGTCCGAGCCCCGCCCCGAGTGCGACGCGCGTCGCGGCGATCAGTCCGATTTCCGGAACGGTGAGCGATGCTCTCCTCATCACTGCCCCCTTCTTTGGGCTTACCACATCGGGCGCCAGCGCGTGTCGAGCCGCCACAGGCCGACCTCGCGGGCGAAGGCCAGCGCCTGCGTCCACTCCGCGCGGCTCGTCCCCCGGTCGAGTGCGGCGTACCGCGGGTTGCCCGGCACCCGCCAGTCCGGTCGATATTGGTCCATGACGTTCACGTAGGTGTCCGGCGACAACGCGGCGAGGAACGCGAGAATCGCCCGGGTGTCGTCGAGCAGCCCGGGCAGCACCAGGTGCCGGACGAGCAGGCCGCGGACGGCGACGCCGTCCGCGGCCACGGTGAGCACGCCCACCTGCTCGTGCATCCGGCGGACCACGTCGCGAGCCACCGCGGCGTACCCGCCCACGCCCAGGTAGCGCCGGCACCGCTGCGCGTCCCACAGCTTGAGGTCCGGCATGTACACGTCGACGACGCCGTCGAGCAGGTCGATCGTTTCGGGCCCGTCGTAGGCGCTGGTGTTGTAGACGAGCGGGAGGCGGAGCCCCCCGGCGACGGCGTACGGCAGCGCCTCCAGCACCTGCGGGACGACGTGCTCCGGCGTGACCAGGTTGATGTTGTGACAGCCGGCCTCCTGCAACCTGACCATGAGCCGGGCCAGCTCCGTGGGCGAGCACTCCCGTCCGGCCGGGCGCTGGCTGATCTCCCAGTTCTGACAGAAGACGCAGCGCAGGTTGCACCCGGAGAAGAAGATCGTTCCGGAGCCCGCGTCGCCGCGCAGCACGTCCTCCTCACCGCGGTGCGGCCCGGCGCTGACGACCCGGGCGTACCGACCGGTCCGGCACCCACCGATCTGGTCGGAGAGCCGGTCGACGCCGCGGCAGGGCCGGGGGCACACGTGGCAGGGGTGCAGCGCGTCGAGCGCCTGCTCCACCTTCTCGCTCAGGTGCCCCTCCTCCCACGTGCGCAGGTACGCCGGCCCCGCGCGAGGCACGACGAACCGGCCGTCGCCGCCGACCGCGGGCGGAACGTGGCAGGCTGGTGCCGTGCGCACGAAGGGACCGTGCGCCGGCGCGATGGGTCGGGCCAGGGGCCAACGACCCGCCGGAGGAGCCGGGTGGCCGGGTCCCGCGGCGAGTTCTGGTGGAGGAACGATGTTCGTCCAGGTCGTTCAGGGTCTGGTCGCCGATGCGGAAGCGATGCGCGCCCTCGTTCGCCGGTGGGCGGACGAGCTGTCGCCGGGGGCGACGGGCTGGCTCGGGACCACGGCCGGCGTGACCGAGGACGCCATGTTCGTCGGAATGGCGCGATTCGAGTCCGAGGACGCCGCGCGCCGCAACAGCAACCGGCTGGAGCAGGGTCTGTGGTGGACGGAGGCGTCGAAGGTTTTCACCGCTGACGTCGTCTTCCACGACTGCCAGCGCTGCATGACCTGGATGGGCGGCGGTGGAGACCATGCCGGCTTCGTGCAGGTGATCCAGGGGCGGGTGCGCGACGCGACGCGGCTGCGGCGGCTCTACGAGCGCGCCGAGCCGCACGTCCGCGCCTACCGTCCCGAGATCATCGGTGCTGCCATGGCTCTCCATGGCGACGGCAGCTTCACCGAGGCCGTGTACTTCACCTCGGAGGGCGCGGGGCGAGAGGGAGAGCGCAAGAGCCCGCCACCGGAGCTCGAGCCGCTGCTCGCCGAGGAGAGCGCGCTGCTGCAGAACCTGAGGTACTTCGACCTGCGCGAGCCGTGGCTGCTCTCGCCGCGCTGCCCGCGCACCGCGACACCGCGACAGTGATCCGCTATCCGAGCCCGCGGCCCCGATCACCGCTCCCGGAAACCGAACCGCTCCCGCGACGTGTCCGCTCTGCTGGCGTCGACGATTCGGACGGCCGTCGCGGTGTCCCCGCTCTTCACCGCGACGACGGCAACGGAGTCGTTGACCTTCACGCTGCCGATACCGTCCCGGGCCGCGTTCACAAGGGTGTCGGCGGTCACCCGAAACGTTCGGCTCACCCCGTCAGCGCTCTTCACCCTGATCGATGAGGAGCTCACGGTGGCGACCGTTTCCCGCTGCATCGCGACAGTCTGGTAGCCACCACCCGACTTGGGAACGACGAACTCGCCGCGCACCGCCGGCCCACCCAGGAGGCCGTGACCGCGCCCCGCGAACCGCCCGTGACCGCGCCACCCCGCGGGTGGGTCGGATAGCGTCGACTCGCCCTGCGGGCCGGGCGTGGGGGCATCGCTCGCCGCCGCGGCCACGCCGACCGCGCCGACGGCGAGTCCACCGGCGGCGACGGCCGCGACAGTCCACTTGCGCGCCCGCCACCCTGCCGACGACGCACTGTAGCGCTCGTCCACCATGGTAGCTCTCCTTGTTTCAGCTCTCGGCGCTCCCGTCGGACAGCGCCTCGCCGTCAGCGTGCGTCGCCGAGCTGGAAGGAGCCTGAGAACAAGGTGCGTGATCCCTGGGCGTCTTGGCTGGCCGTCCTGCAGCGGCAGGCGAACGCGCACGGTCGTGCCGGACGCCGGAGCGGTGTGCAGGTCGACGCTGCCGTCGTGGGCCGACACCAGCGCGGCCACGATCGTGAGTCCGAGCCCGGAACCGCCCTGCCGCCGGGTGCGCGACCGGTCGGCTCGGTAGAACCGCTCGAACGCCCGGGCCGCGTCCTCGTCGCTCATCCCCGGGCCGTCGTCGACGACGTCGAGCACGGCGCATCGCCCGCCGTCGCTGCCGACGGTCACCGTCACGTGTGTGCCCGCCGGCGTGTGCGTGGTCGCGTTCGTCAGCAGGTTCGCGACGACCTGCCGGAGCCGCCCCTCGTCATCGAGCACCACCGGGGGCTCCGCGGACGGATCGAGGCGCAAGTCGACCGAGTGCGCCGGCGCGAGGACCCGCGCGTCGTGGACGGCGTCCGCGGCGACGACGAGGAGGTCGACGGGGCGCCGGTCCAGCGGCCGCTGCTGGTCGAGCCGGGCCAACAGCAGCAGATCCTCCACGAGCACGCCCATCCGCGCGGCCTCGTCCTCGATCCGCCGCATCAGACCGGCCACGTCGTCGCGGGCCTCGGCCGCTCCTTGGCGGTACAGCTCGGCGAAGCCGCGGATCGACGTCAAGGGGGTCCGCAGCTCATGGCTGGCGTCCGCCACGAACCGCCGCATCCGGTCCTCGGACGCACGCGCGGCTGCCTCGGAGGTGGACCGGGCTCGGAACGCCGACTCGATCTGCCCGAGCATCGTATTGAGCGTGCGGGCCAGCCGACCCAGTTCGGTACGCGGGTCGCTCTCCGGGACCCGGCGGGTCAGATCGCCCGCCGCGATCGCCGCCGCGGTGGTCTCCACCGCCACGAGGGGCCGGAGGTTCGACCGCACGACGGCGTACCCGAGCACCGCCAACAGGCCGAGCGCGCCGAGCCCGACCACGACGTCGATGACGACGAGCCGGGCGACGGTGCTCTGCACGTCCGCGAGGCTGACCGCGACCGCGACGCTGCCGACGTCGGCGGCCAGCGGAACGGCGAGAACCCGCCAGTCGGCGCCTCCGTCACTGCCCGGGACGGTGAACGCGGCGCCGGCGCGGGCGCGGACTGCGGCGGAGTCGAGCAGCGGAAGAACCGGGCGCGACGCGTTGGGCAACGGCGCGCTCAGCTGGCTTCGCGGCACCCCGTCCTCCGCCGTGACCTGGACGAAGAACGCGCTGGGCAGGTCGACGCGGGCCCGACGCTCCCCGAACCCGGGAACCCCGTGCTCGACCCGGGTGGCCATGACCCGCGTCGTCGCCGCCAGCTGGCGGTCGACGCGGTCGAGCAGGTAGCCGCGCAGCGCCGTCGTCGCCGCGGCGCCGGTGACCGCGAGCGCGAGCGTGACCAGGGCGAGAACGACGCCGACCAGTCGGAGGCGAAGCGGCGTCCCCGCGAGGGATCGGCGAACGTCGGCCGCTGCTCCCCGCGACATGCCTAGTCCTGCCGGCGCCGCAGCACGTACCCGACGCCACGAACCGTCGTGATCAGCCGCGGCTCCGTGGTGTCGACCTTCCGGCGGAGGTACGAAACGTAGGACTCGACGATGTTCGCCTCGCCGGCGAAGTCGTAGTTCCACACGTGGTCAAGGATCTGCGCCTTGCTCACCACGCGGTTAGGGTTGAGCAGGAAGTAGCGCAGCAGCTTGAACTCGGTCGGCGAGAGCTCCACCGGCCGCCCGGCCTTGCGCACCTCGTGGCTGTCGTCGTCGAGCTCGATGTCGGCGAAGGTCAGCCGGCAGGGCGTGCCGGCATTTCCCGCGCGGCGCAGGAGGGCCCGGATGCGCGCGACCAGCTCTTCCAGGCTGAACGGCTTGGTGACGTAGTCGTCGGCGCCGAGTGTCAGGCCCGCCACCTTGTCCTCGGTCGCGTCGCGGGCGGTGAGGAAGAGCACCGGCGCGCGCGCCCCGTCGTCGCGCAGGCGTCGGAGGACGTCGAACCCGTCGATGCCCGGCATCATCACGTCGAGGACGACGAGGTCGGGGCGCACGGAGCGAGCCGCGGCGAGCGCGTCCGGCCCGTTCGTCGCCGTCGTCACGTCGAACCCCGCGAACCGCGCTCGCCGCGAGCAGCTCGACGATGTTCGGCTCGTCGTCGACCACCAATAGCCGGGCCTCGGGGGCGGACCGCCCACCCGGCTCGGCGGCGTACCCCTCCCCGATCGGCGTCCGTCGCATCGGCCCCTGCCCTCCCACGCTGCGACTGTAGGTGACGACCTGTGATGGGGTGGCTCGGTGAGCCCGAAGAGCAGAAGGCGACCACCGGGACGCGGTCGCCCGCGCGACCGCCGACCCCGCCCGGTCGCCCGCGACCTGTCCCCCACCGGCCGGATCCTGTCCGCCGCCCGTTCCCTCGTCGGCTCGGACGGCGGTTGGCGGGTCGCCGGTGTGGGCGAGGGAGGCGGCGCCACCAGCGGTCAAGGCCTGGCGCGGCACCGACCCGTGCGAGGAATGCTCGTCCCTGCGCTCGTGGCCCTACCGGATCTCCGACCGTTGATTCACATGCCCGCCAGGAAGTCCTTGCTTACCGCCATGGTTTCAGAGATAATCGAACACATGTTCGAAGCACGGTGGGCGGCGGTGGCGCGGTTGAGTGCGCTGCTGCCACCGCGGTGCGCCTCGCTGGTGCTGGGCCGGGCGGTGGAGCTGCCGCCGGGTCCGCAGGCGCTGCGGCTGCTGGCCGCCGTGGATCCGGACAGCCTGGAGGAGGGCGACCGGGTGGAGCTCCTGCTGGCCTGGGAG
>DATGDX010000483.1:0-6276 GCA_035310665.1 Mycobacteriales bacterium
GCACTCGGCGATGGCCAACGAGCTGCTCGAGTTCCACGGCGGGCTGCTCGGCGTCGCGCTCAACCTCGACGTCCGGGAGATCGGCGTCGTGCTCCTCGGTGACTTCACGCACATCGAGGAGGGTCAGGAGGTCCGCCGGACGGGACGCGTCCTATCGGTCCCGGTGGGTGACGGGTTCCTCGGCCGGGTCATCGACCCGCTCGGCAACCCGCTGGACGGGCAGGGCCCGATCCGCGCCGAGGGGCAGCGGGCGCTCGAGCTGCAGGCCCCGTCGGTGGTCCAGCGCCAGCCGGTCAAGGAGCCGCTGCTGACGGGCATCAAGGCGATCGACGCGATGACCGCGATCGGGCGCGGGCAGCGGCAGCTGATCATCGGCGACCGCCAGACGGGGAAGACCGCGATCGCGATCGACGCGGTCATCAACCAGCGCGACAACTGGCGCAGCGGGGACGTGCGCAAGCGGGTCAAGTGCGTCTACGTCGCGATCGGGCAGAAGGCGTCGACGGTGGCGGGCGTGCGGGCCGCGCTGGAGGAGGCCGGGGCGCTCGAGTACACGACGATCGTCGCGGCGCCCGCCGGCGACCCGGCCGGGTTCAAGTACCTCGCGCCGTACACGGGGTCGGCGCTGGGCCAGCACTGGATGTACGACGGACAGCACGCGCTGATCATTTTCGATGACCTGTCGAAGCAGGCGGAGGCCTACCGGGCCGTCTCGCTGCTGCTGCGCCGCCCGCCCGGCCGCGAGGCCTACCCGGGGGACGTCTTCTACCTGCACTCGCGCCTGCTCGAGCGCTGCGCGAAGCTCTCCGATGAGCTGGGCGGCGGCTCCCTGACCGGCCTGCCGATCATCGAGACCAAGGGGAACGACGTCTCGGCGTACATTCCCACCAACGTCATCTCGATCACGGACGGACAGATCTTCCTCGAGACCGACCTGTTCAACGCCGGCGTGCGTCCGGCGATCAACGTCGGCATCTCGGTGTCCCGGGTCGGCGGCTCCGCCCAGATCAAGGCGATGAAGAAGGTGGCCGGGCGGCTTCGCCTCGACCTCGCGCAGTTCCGGGAGCTGGAGGCGTTCGCGGCGTTCGGCTCGGACCTCGACAAGGCGTCGAAGGACCAGCTCGAGCGCGGGGCGCGGCTGGTGGAGCTGCTCAAGCAACCGCAGTACTCCCCGATGCCGATCGAGCGCCAGGTGGTGTCGCTGTGGGCGGGCACGACGGGCAACCTCGACGAGGTGCCGGTCGAGGACATTCGCCGCTTCGAGGCCGAGTTCCTCGACCACGTGGGGCGGGACCAGCCGGAGATTTACGACGCGATCCTGGGCACCGGCGACCTGTCCGACGACACGGTCGCGCTGCTGCAAAAGGCGATCGACGCCTTCAAGACCCAGTTCCAGACCTCGTCCGGGCAGCCGCTGGTGAACGAGGCGCCGGTGCCGCCCATGGACCGTGGGGACGTGGGCCAGGAGAAGATCACACGGCATCGCCGGACCCCGGAGCAGGTGGAGAAGGCGGCCGGGCCGATGGGCCGCGGGTCGTCGGTGCAGGCGCCCGGGTGACGGGTGCAGGGAGGCGGTAGTGGGAGCCCAACTCCGCGTCTACCGGCGCCGGATCCGCTCGGTCCAGTCGACGAAGAAGATCACTCGTGCGATGGAGCTCATCGCCGCGTCGCGGATCGTCAAGGCGCAGCAGCGGGTCGCCGCGTCGACGCCGTACGCCCGGGAGCTGACCCGCGCGGTGACCGCGGTCGCGAGCCTGTCCAACGTCAACCACATGCTCACGACCGAGAAGCCGAACCCGACCCGGGCCGCGATGCTCGTCGTCACCTCCGACCGGGGGCTCGCCGGCGCGTACAACGCGAACGTGCAGCGGGCCGCCCGGGAACTCGCGGGTCTGCTGCGCAACGAGGGCAAGGAGGTCGTCCGCTACGCGATCGGGCGCAAGGCCATCGCCTACTACCGGTTCCGCGGGCTGGCCACCACGGCCGCCTGGAGCGGGTTCTCGGAGCAGCCGCAGTACGCGAACGCGAAGGACGTCGCGGACACCCTCATCTCCGCCTTCTGCCGCGAGACGCAGCCGACGGACGGCAGCGAGCCGGGCGTCGACGAGATCCACGTCGTCTACACGGAGTTCGTCTCCGCGCTCACCCAACGTCCGGTGGCAAGAAGGATCATCCCGCTCGTCGTCGAGGAGTCCCACGAGCCGCCGCCCGAGGGTCCGCTTCCGCTCTACGAGTTCGAGCCGTCCGCGGAGGGCGTGCTCGACGCGTTGCTGCCCCGGTACGTCGAGAGCCGGATCTACAACGCGCTGCTGCAGTCGGCCGCCTCGGAGTCGGCCGCTCGGCGTCGCGCGATGAAGGCGGCCACGGACAACGCCGAGGAGCTCATCCGTGCCCTGACGCGGGAGGCCAACCAGGCCCGCCAGGCCGAGATCACCCAGGAGATCAGCGAGATCGTCGGTGGCGCGAACGCGCTCGCCGCCGCGAGCCAGGAGTGAGTGAGAGATGACCGCGACCATCGAAAGCCCGGCGACCGCCGGGGCCGGGGGGACCGGCCACGGCCGGATCGCCCGCGTCATCGGTCCCGTCGTCGACGTGGAGTTCCCCGGCGACGCGATGCCAGAGATCTACAATGCGCTGCACGTGGACCGTACGCTCGACGGCCAGCGGACCACGTTGACCCTCGAGGTCGCCCAGCACGTGGGGGACAACATCGTCCGCGCGATCTCGCTGCAGCCGACCGACGGACTGGTCCGCGGGGCGCCCGTCGTCGACACGGGCGCCCCGATCTCGGTGCCAGTGGGGGACGTCACGAAGGGGCACGTGTTCAACACTCTCGGCATACCGCTCGACGTGCCCGAGTCCAAGCTGAAGATCACCGAGCGCTGGCCGATCCACCGTCCGGCCCCGTCGTTCGACACGCTCGAGGCCAAGACGCAGATGTTCGAGACCGGAATCAAGGTCATCGACCTGTTGGCGCCCTACGTGCAGGGCGGCAAGATTGGCATGTTCGGGGGTGCCGGCGTCGGCAAGACGGTCGTCATCCAGGAGATGATCCGCCGGGTCGCCAAGGAGTTCGGCGGCGTGTCGGTGTTCGCCGGTGTCGGGGAGCGCACCCGCGAGGGCAACGACCTGTTCCTCGAGATGACCGAGGCGGGCGTCATCGAGGACACCGCGCTGGTATTCGGCCAGATGGATGAGCCGCCCGGCACTCGCCTGCGGGTCGCGCTGTCGGCGCTCACGATGGCGGAGTACTTCCGCGACGTGCAGAAGCAGGACGTGTTGCTGTTCATCGACAACATCTTCCGCTTCACCCAGGCCGGCTCGGAGGTCTCGACCCTGCTCGGCCGGATGCCGTCCGCGGTCGGCTACCAGCCGACGCTCGCCGACGAGATGGGCGAACTGCAGGAGCGAATCACCTCCACCCGCGGTCACTCGATCACCTCGCTCCAGGCGATCTACGTTCCGGCCGACGACATCACCGACCCGGCGCCGCACACGACATTCGCGCACCTCGACGCGACGACCGTGCTGTCGCGGGCGATCTCGGAGCTCGGCATCTACCCCGCGGTGGACCCGCTCGACTCGACCTCGCGCATCCTCGACCCGCGCTACCTCGGCGAGGAGCACTACCGCACCGCGCGGCGGGTGCAGGAGATCCTCCAGCGGTACAAGGACCTGCAGGACATCATCGCGATCCTGGGCATCGACGAGCTGTCCGAGGAAGACAAGGTCATCGTGGGTCGGGCGCGCCGGATCCAGCGGTTCCTGTCCCAGCCGTTCTTCGTCGCCGAGCAGTTCACCGGCATCCCGGGCAAGTTCACCCCGCTCGATGAGACGATCGCGTCGTTCCGGAAGCTCACCGAAGGCGAGTACGACCACCTGCCGGAGCAGGCGTTCTTCATGTGCGGCGGGATCGAGGACGCGGTCGAGAACGCCAAGAAGCTGGCCGGCTGACACCGGGGCGCCGGGCACGCACCGTCGCCGCGGCCCGGGGGCGAGCGCGGCACCGGGCGCCCCGACCGATACCCTCGACGAGGACGCGAGGACTCGGAGGCGCACGTGGCCGTGCTGCACGTGGAACTGGTCGCGGTCGACCGCCAGGTCTGGTCGGGCGAGGCGCAGCGGGTGATCGCGCGCACCGTCGACGGTGACATCGGCATCCTGCCCCAGCACGCCCCCGTGCTCGGGGTGCTCGTGGACGGCATCGTCCGCATCCTGCGGCCGTCCGGCGAGGAGCTCAGCGCGGCGGTGCACGGCGGCTTCCTGTCGGTGAGCGACGACGAGGTCGCCATCCTCGCGGAGGTCGCCGAGCTCGCCGGCGAGATCGACGTTGCCCGGGCGCAGAGCGCGCTCGAACGGGCCCGCGCGAGGGGGCCCGAGGACGAGGACGCGGCCGCCGCCGCGTTGCGCGCCTCGGTGCGGTTGCGCGTCGCCGGTCGTCCGGCCTGACGTCGCGCGGCGAGGGGCGGCGCCGTGAGTCCGTGGGTGACGGCGCTGGACCTCGTGGCCGTGCTGGCCGCGCTCGTCGCGATCGTCCTGGTCGCCCTGGCGGCCCGCCGGCGGCTGCTGCTGCGCGGCGGCGGCACGATCGACTGCAGCCTGCGGCTGACCCCGCGCCGCCGCGGACTGGGCTGGGCGCTCGGGGTCGGGCGCTACACCGAGGACGAGCTGCAGTGGTTCCGCGTCTTCAGCTTCGCGCCCCGCCCCCGACGGGTGCTCTCCCGCCGCGCCCTGACGATCCGCCACCGGCGTCGCCCGTCCGGGCCCGAGGCGTTCGCGCTCGCCCCCGGGATGGTCGTCATCGAGTGCGACGCGACCGACGGGCCGGTGGAGCTGGCCATGAGCGAGCCAGCGCTCACCGGTTTCCTCGCGTGGGTCGAGTCGGCACCGCCGGGGCGGTACCTGAGGACCTAACGCGAGCCGGCGGGCTGCCAGAGTACGTCACCGCGCCCCTCGTTGGCGACCCGGGCGAGGATGAACAGCAGATCGGACAACCGGTTCAGGTACGTCGCGGTCAACGGGTTCGTCGACCCGGGGTAGGCCTCCAGGGCCGCCCACGTGCTGCGCTCCGCGCGGCGCACGACCGTCCGGGCGACGTGCAGCAGCGCGGCGCCGGGCGTGCCACCCGGCAGGATGAAGCTGTCGAGCTTCGCCAGCCGGGCGTTGAACGCGTCGCACGCCTGCTCGAGCCGCTCGACGTCGGAGGCGACGACCCGCAGCGTCGGGTACGCCGGATCCGCCACCACGGGCGTGCACAGGTCGGCGCCGACGTCGAACAGGTCGTTCTGCACCCGCGTCAACACCTGGGCGAGGTCGACGGGAAGCTCCCCCAGCGCGAGCGCGACCCCGATCGCGCAGTTGGCCTCGTCCACGTCGGCGTACGCCGCCAGCCGCACGTCGGTCTTGCGCGTGCGGCTCATGTCGCCCAACGCGGTGGTGCCGTCGTCGCCGGTGCGCGTGTAGATGCGGGTGAGGTGCACGCCCATGCCCGCACCCTACGATGCCGCGGTGGATCGCTTCCGGGTCGTGGGCGGGGCCCGCCTCGACGGGCAGGTGCGCGTCACGGGTGCGAAGAACAGCGTGCTCAAGCTGATGGCGGCGGCGTTGCTGGCTCCCGGCACCACCACGCTCACCGAGGTCCCCCGCATCATCGACGTCGACATCATGAGCGAGTTGCTGCGCCGCCTCGGCTGCGGCGTGGAGCAGTTGCCGGGCCGCGTGCGGATCTCGGTTCCGGAGCGTCCGGGCTGTGAGGCCGACTACGACCTGGTCCGACGGATGCGTGCCTCGATCACCGTGCTGGGCCCGCTGCTCGCCCGCCGCGGCGAGGTGCGGGTCGCCCGGCCCGGCGGCGACAACATCGGCTCGCGCGCGCTGGACATGCACATCGCCGGGTTGGAGAAGCTCGGCGCGGTGGTGGAGAGCGAACACGGCTACCTCATCGCGCGCGCGCCGCACGGTCTGACCGGCGCGACCATCTGGCTGGACTTCCCGAGCGTCGGGGCGACCGAGAACCTGCTGATGGCCGCCGTGCTCGGCAAGGGCACCACCGTCATCGACAACGCGGCCCGCGAACCCGAGGTCGTCGATCTCGTGCACATGCTGGGCACGATGGGTGCCGCGATCGATGGTGCCGGGACCTCGACGCTGACGATCGACGGCGGCGCGGAGCTCGTGCCGACCGAGCACGAGACCGTGCCCGACCGGATCGTCGCCGGGACGTTCGCGATCGCCGCAGTGATGACGCAGGGCGCGGTCACCGTCCGCAACGCCCAC